>NZ_JEYB01000033.1:0-41467 GCF_000582255.1 Acinetobacter sp. 1566109
TTGATTTTATTACTAATTTTGAACATTTTTTACCTATTTTAATTCAGGAGTATGGCGCATGGGTCTATGCCATACTCTTTTTGATCATTTTTTCTGAGACAGCTTTTGTTTTTATGTTCTTTTTACCAGGAGATAGTTTACTTCTAACTGTAGGGGCACTTTGCTCAGTAATTGAAATGATGCATCTGGGTTATATGATTACTTTGCTTACCATAGCTGCCACCCTAGGCTATATTGTGAACTACTCTATTGGGCGTCATTTTGGTAACCGTATTTTTGAAGCAAAATCACGTTTTATTAAGAAAGAGTATTTAAATAAAACCAACCGTTATTTCTTACAACACGGTGGCAAAACCATTCTTCTGGCACGCTTTATTCCTTTTGCACGCTCTTTTGCACCATTAGCTGCTGGCTCTAGCAATATGAGTTATGGAAAGTTTTTAATCTATAATGTCGCTGGAGCTATTTTGTGGATCTGCCTTTTGTTAACTGCTGGATATTTGTTTGGCCACGCACTCATTCAAGTTACAGACTTAGTAGAAAATTAATCTTTTTCAAGTTAATCCACTCAAATAAACCAAAAAAATAAAGGGAATGAATCAATCATTCCCTTTATTTTATTTAGATCAAAATGAATCTATCTAAATTTTTTATGGTTTTCATTACGAATATTAACCAGATTTATTGCTTCAGTTTTGGCTTGGTCTAATTGACCTTTATCAACCAATACAGTAACGCGATCAATTTCAGCAACCAACTGATCTAAACCCGCTTGATATTGCTTTACCTGTACATTTTCCGGCGGTAAACCTTCTAACTTATGAGGTAAAGATTTTTTTGAAGATAATGCAGCCTGACGCATAATCACAAGCTGCTGTTTTGCGTTATTGAGATCTTTCGCTTCAGCAAAGGCTTTTGTGCTCTTTGCTAAAGTTTTCATGTCAGCTTCCAAGTCAGCTGCAAATGCAGAATGACTCACTAAAGCTGCACATGAAATCAGCATACTTGCTATAAACTTTTGACTCATCATCTTCTCTCCTTAGACTGATTTAGAATCTAGCTATCAATTAAGCATCAATATCTGCATTTAATGCATTTTCTTCAATGAAGGCACGACGTGGTTCAACGTCATCACCCATTAAGCATGAGAACATACGATCGGCTTCGATTGCATCATCAATAGTCACCTGTAACATATTACGGTTTTCAGGGTCCATTGTGGTTTCCCAAAGCTGTTCAGCATTCATCTCACCCAGACCTTTATAGCGCTGGATCATCATACCGCGACGCGAATCTTGCAGAATGTGCTGCCATACCTGATGGAAGTTAACCACTTGAATACGACGATCACCCTTCTGTAAATATGCACCATCTTCAATTAAATTGAACCAACTCTTAGAGTTCTTCAATAAACGCGCATATTCTGCTGAGTTTAATAGGCCAGCATCAAGTAAGTAAGCATGTGGCAAGTTATGGACATATACAGTCACACGTGGCCAATAATGTGCTGTTTTCTCGCCTTGAGCATTTTCACGTTCGAAGGTTTCAAGCGTAATTTCAGGGCGCAAACTTGGCTGTAGTCTTTGTACAGCTTCGCGTACTTGATCTGCCCATTGCTGTACATAAGCCTGGTCATGGTTCTGATCAGCTTTAAAGGCATCTACTTCAAGTAATGCATCAAGTAAGCTTGCTGGATAACGCAACGTTAAACGTTGTAAGCTCTTTTGTGAAACTTGATAGTCTTGGATCACTTTTGCTAATGCTTCGCCTGTAATTGCAGGTGCTTCTGCACTAATATGCAAAGCAAGCTCATCAATTGCATTTGAAATTAAATAAGTTTCCAAAGCATCATTATCTTTAATATATTGCTCTTGCTTACCTTTTTTCAGTTTATACAAAGGTGGCTGTGCAATATAGATATGACCACGTTCAACTAACTCCGGCATTTGACGGAAGAAGAACGTTAATAACAATGTACGGATGTGCGAACCATCGACGTCGGCATCGGTCATAATAATAATTTTATGATAACGAAGCTTGTCAGGGTTATATTCTTCACGGCCAATACCACAGCCAAGTGCTGTAATTAATGTACCGACTTCCTGACTCGAAATCATTTTGTCAAAGCGGGCACGTTCAACGTTCAAGATTTTACCTTTCAAAGGTAAAATAGCTTGCATTTTACGGTTACGACCTTGCTTAGCACTACCACCCGCAGAGTCACCCTCGACAAGATATAATTCAGAAAGTGCCGGATCTTTTTCCTGACAGTCAGCCAATTTACCTGGCAAGCCTGCGATATCTAATGCACTCTTACGACGTGTCATTTCACGCGCTTTACGCGCAGCATCACGTGCACGAGCAGCGTCAATAATCTTACCAGCAATTGATTTTGCAGCTTGCGGGTTTTCTAGTAAGTAAGCAGAGAACTCTTTGTTCATTGCCTGCTCTACTGCTGGTTTTACCTCACTCGATACCAATTTTTCTTTCGTTTGAGAAGAGAATTTTGGATCAGGAACTTTAACCGAAATAATAGCAGTTAAACCTTCACGCGCATCATCACCAGTCACATTCACTTTTTCTTTCTTGAGAATGTTTTCATTTTCAAGGTATTGGTTTAAGCCACGCGTTAATGCCGCACGGAAACCTGCTAAGTGTGTACCACCATCTTTTTGTGGAATGTTGTTTGTGAAACAACGAACATTTTCTTGATAACTATCATTCCACTGCAATGCAACTTCTACAGCAATGCCGTTATCTGCATCAGCCGTGAAATGGAAAATTTCGTTCAGATGATTTTTACCTTCGTTAATGTATTTAACAAACTCAGATAAACCACCTTCATAGTCATAAACATGTTCAAGATTAATACGCTCATCACGTAAAACGATACGTACACCAGCATTTAAGAAAGAAAGTTCACGTAAGCGGCGCGCTAAAATTTCAACGTTAAAAATGGTTTGACTAAAAGTTTCTGCACTTGGCCAGAAGCGTACAATCGTACCTGTGTTATCCGTTTCACCAATCACACGTAATGGATATTGCGGATCACCATGATGGTATTCTTGTTCATGAATTTGGCCAGCACGATTAATAATTAAATGTAATTTACTAGACAGTGCGTTTACGACTGATACACCTACACCGTGCAAACCACCTGAAACTTTATAGCTGTTATCATCAAACTTACCGCCTGCATGCAGAATGGTAAGAATAACTTCTGCTGCAGATACACCTTCTTCAGGGTGAATATCAGTTGGAATACCACGGCCATTATCTGAAACACTCACCGATTCATCTTCGTGAATCGTGACAATAATTTCGTCACAGTGACCCGCTAAGGCTTCATCGATTGCGTTATCGACAACCTCGAATACCATATGGTGTAAACCGGTACCGTCGTCTGTATCCCCAATATACATGCCCGGACGTTTACGAACTGCATCTAATCCACGTAATACTTTAATACTAGAGGAATCATAAGCCTTTTCATTGGTTTGTTCTGTTTGAGAGGCTGATTGAGACTCTGAACTCATGGTTTCTCCCTAGCAAATATAGGTTTATTCAAAGATGGTTAACATCAAAAAATTATGGTGAAGCAAGACTAACTTGACCGGATTCAACACTGAATAATTGATATGAAATAGACAGATCATGTAAATGTTTTTTTACCGATGCATGATCTAAAGTTGTCATAAAAACCTGGCTACCAAGTTGGCTTAATCGTTCAATTAAACGTTGTTGTGCGGTTAAGTCTAATTCTGCTGTCAGATCATCTAATAATACCACAGTTTCCTTATTACTCGCATGCAACATTGCAATTTGTGACAGTTTTAAGGCAATAATCAGGAGTTTTTTCTGACCTCTTGATAAAACATCATCGGCGTGTCCAAAAGGTGTTTTTAAGCGCAAATCTGCCCGATGTGGACCATACTCTGTATAACGTCTTTCAATGTCTTTTTGATGCTGATTCAGCAAGTCTTGCATGAGCCCCTGCTCTGTATGAAAACCGGGGCTATATTCCAGCTCAATCTCTAAATCAGGCAGTAACTGTCTTAAATCATTTTGGAAATATACATTCCATTGTTCTACGATACTTAAACGCTGTGAGTGTAAAATTTCACCATAATCACTCAACATTTTGTTCCACGGCTCTAAGTCAGCCAAAGAAAGATTGCGTCTTGTTTTGAGTAAGGTATTTCGCTGTTTTAAAGCTCGAGAGTAATACTGCCAAGCAAAATAAAACTCAGGTTCCACGTGGAACATTAGCCAATCTAAAAGCTGACGTCTTGGCTTAGCACCATGGTCAATAATATCTGTACTTTGTGGATCAATATGCTGTAAAGGGAGTAATTTGGCGAGTTGACCTTGGGTTGCAACTGTATCTCCATTTACTTTCATCAACTGCTCGCCAGAAGCGAGTTTCTGCATACCAATTTTTTCAGTTGCTGACTGAGCAAACACAATCGCGTCGTCAGCCTCATATTGAATATAGTTTTTTGGGATATGTGTGCGGAATGAGCGACCTGTTGCAAGTAAATGGATCGCTTCCAAAATTGATGTTTTACCCGAACCGTTAGCGCCATAAAAAACATTAAACGGTTGCAAACCATGGAGTGCAACCGTTTTTAAATTACGCACGCGTTCTATGTTTAAGCGCGTAAGATGCATAGAATTAAACCAGTTTAGACACGCATCGGCATAACAACATAAGTCTGGTCAGGATGAGCAGGATCTTGTACTAATACTGATTGGTTCGCTTCAGTCATGCTCATATTTACATCATCGCCATCTAATACACCCAACACATCAAGTAAATATTGAGCATTAAATGACATTTCTAATGGCGTATTTTGATATTGGATTGCTAAATCCTCAATCGCTTCATCTTGTTCAGGGTTATTTGCACGAAGCTGTAAAGAATCCTGATTAAAGTTTAAGAACACACCACGTAATTTCTCATTACTTAAAATTGCGACACGTTGTAATGATTGTTTAAATACGTCATGACCAATCAAAACATGTTTATCACCACCACGTGGAATCACACGGCGGTAGTCTGGGAATTTCCCATCAATCAATTTTGTCGTAAAACGAACTGTAATATCACCTTGTTCTTTATCACGGCTTGGCGTATTAATCGTTACATTTAATAATTCACGACCAATAAGCAAAGTGAGTTGCTCATCTTCAATACTAAGTAAGCGTTGTAGTTCACCAACAGCTTTACGAGGCACAATTGCTTGTACTAATTGAGACGAACTAGAAGAGGCCAAAATTTCACATAGGGCAAGACGGTGGCCATCAGTTGTGACTGCACGCAATTGATTTTCATCAATTTCTAACAAAGTACCAGTTAAATAAAAACGTACATCTTGTACAGCCATTGCAAAAGCAGTTTTTTCAAATAAACGCTTTAGTTCACGTTGAGTCACCTGTACTTGCGTACCTTGGCTATTCTCAGTATTTAACAACGGGTAATCTTCTGCTGGTAAAGTACCTAATACAAAACGGCTATTACCAGACTTTAAAATACATCTTTGATCTTCAGTAATTTGTAAATCAATCAATGCAGCGGTAGGCAAAGATTTACAAATGTCCATTAACTTACGAGCAGGAACAGTCGTTTCACCTGCTTCAAGACACGCCCCTTCTGATAAAGCAGTGCTCGCCACCAGTTCAACTTCTAAATCCGAACCAGTAATGGTGAGTGCTTGACCATTAGTCTGAATTTTGACGTTTGAAAGAATATTCAAGGTATGACGACGTTCTACCGCACCGACAACATGCGATAAAACATTGAGTAAACTTTCTTTAGCGATTTTCAAACGCACGATTCATTCCTCTAGCAACTTGGAGCAAACATTTCATTTTTTAGCTGTGTACTATGCTGCACTTATGGAGACTTTGCAACAACGTCTTATGATTTCATTAACTCTGAAGAAGACGTAGTAAATTCTTATAATCTTCGTCAAAGATAGGATCTTCTTCCCGCAAACTGACCACTTTTTCACAAGCATGCATCACGGTACTATGGTCTCGCCCACCAAAAGCCATTCCAATTTCCGGAAAACTATCACCAGTCAACTCACGGGCAAGCCCCATTGCCAATTGGCGTGGTCGAGCATAAATTCGTGTCCGTTTTGGACCTACCAGTTCTTTTAGAGGAATACGGAAATATTCACTCACTACACGTTGGATATTTTCCACACTGATTGTACGAGCACGGATTGCCAATACATCTTTTAAAGACTCTCGCACAACATCAAGGTCGATTGGAGCACCTTTAAAACGTGAAATTGCGACAACTTTATTAAGAGCACCTTCAAGTTCACGTACGTTTGCTACCACTTGTTGTGCAATAAATAATGCGCAGTTTCTAGGCAAATCAACGCCACTATTCTCAGCTTTTTTAAGTAGAATTTCGATTCGGGTTTCAATATCTGGTGGCTCAACACCTACTGATAGTCCCCATGAAAAACGAGAAACCAATCGTGGATCAAGTTCTGTTAATTCTTTAGGATATCGATCAGACGTTAAAATAATTTGTTTAGATTCATCAAGTAAGGCGTTAAATGTATAAAAGAATTCAACAAGACTAGCTTCTTTACCAGCCAAAAGGTGAATATCATCCACTAATAACAAATCTAAAGAACGACAATTTTTCTTAAACTCTTCAACCTTTCCTTTTTGTAATGAACTCACAAAATCTTGTACAAAACTTTCCGAAGTCATATACATGACTCTCGCATTCGGCTTAGCTTGCAGTAAAGCATTACCAACCGCTTGCATTAAGTGAGTTTTACCAAGACCCGTTGGACCATATAAAAACAAAGGGTTATGTTGAGAAGCACCTAATTGTGTTAATACTTTTCTACAAGTTTCCGCTGCCATTTGGTTAGAACGGCCTTCAACAAATAACGAAAAAGTAAATTGTGGGTTTAATAGTTTCTTTTTTGAAGTTTTCGAACTAACTGCAGGGTTAGCAACAGGTTCTGGTTCTCTTTTAACCTTAGTAGGTTGTGAAACTGGTGCACTTTGTAAAGCAGCTGTAGTTGTTGCTGGTTGTTCATTAGAAGACAAAATACTACCAGGACGCGAATCGACCAAGATTTCAACCTGACGTACACGTCCCTCAGACAATTGTTCCGCCAATATAGATATTAACTCTAAATGATTCTCTTGAATATAACGTGTCCAATAAGGATTAGGGGCATATAGACGTAGGATACCCTCTACTTCTTCAGCTACTAAAGGGCGAATCCACATCGCAAAGACGTTATCAGAGAGCTCTTGTCGCAAGCGAGTTAAGCAGTCTGTCCAAAGCATGTGTATCCCCTATGTCTGCGTTTTAAATTCAAATCATTTAAAGATTAACCCTTCCTGATGAGAAGGGGTCGCCATTCTACCCAAGTTATCCACATCTGTCATGACGAATTCGGTTGATTTTGACTAAAAAGAAATCTCTTGTGAATAAATTTAAATTCAAAACCAATTGTGTATAACTTTTTGCACATCCTGTGGATAAATTATCACATAAACTTATCCACAATCCATAAAGATAATAAAAACAGAGTTATCAACAGTTCAAATATATGTTTTTTAAATTTAAAACCATCAAATCCACAGAAAAAGTCCACACTAATAAGAATAAATTTAAATTTTAAAATTTGAATTTATTTAATAGGGTCACTCCCAATTGTGGATAACTAAAAAATATGAATTTAAATTCAAATATACCAAATCCAAACTCATTCCACATCAAGGTTTGTTGATAAGTATGTAAATAAGAAGTGTATATCTTAAAAGTCATAATAAAAATAAACAATTACTTTGTGTATAACTTTTAAATGATAAAAATTGACTTAATATAAAGAGAGGATGAAGAACTAAAAATTTGACTTAAATACAAAACTTTCTCTGTTTATCATTGACAGAGTAAACATTGCACAATAAAATCGCGGACCTTTATAGAAAGATCATTTTTGGGAGTTTCGATATGAAACGTACTTTCCAACCATCTGAATTAAAGCGTAAACGCGTTCATGGTTTCCGTGCTCGTATGGCAACTAAAGCTGGTCGTCAAGTATTAGCTCGTCGTCGTGCAAAAGGTCGTCATAGCTTAACTGTTTAATTACTGTTACGCTGACCAGACTTGGGTGTGATGGCACTTTACAGTTTTAGCACAGATCGTCGTGTACGCTGTGCTGCAGATTATAAAAGTGTATTTGATGGTGCGCTTTTTAAAGTGCATCAACCCCATTTTTTATTTCTTGCAAAATTCACCGAACAGCCTAATAGCCGTTTGGGTATTGTTGTTGCTAAGAAAAAAGTGCGCCGTGCGCATGAAAGAAATCGAATAAAGCGTCTTGCTCGTGAGAGCTTTCGTCTAAATCAGCCGAAATTTGGGTTAGACATAGATGTTGTTGTAATGCCTAAAGTTGGTATAGAAACGATTACGAACGCTGAGCTATATCAACAATTAGATTTTGCTTGGCAAAAATTACAACGCTTGGCAAAAAAACATTCTAAAGTTGTCCCAACCTCGCAAAATTAAGAGATGACCAATGGTTCGTATTTTGCGTTGGTTCATTCGACTGTATCAAATTGCGATTAGTCCGCTTCTTGGACCCCGTTGTCGTTATATCCCAACTTGTTCCCAATATGCGATAGAAGCATTACAAACTCATGGTGCAATCAAAGGCGTTTGGCTATCTTCTAAACGTATTTGCAGATGTCATCCATGGGGAGGCTCCGGATATGATCCGGTACCGCCAAAAGCAATTCGTTTTATTTCGTTTCATCAAATAGATTCTCAAACGCATCATGTTGCTGTACCCTTTCGTGATCGTTTAATGAAGCAAAATCTCTCTAACCATTTGGGGTAATAGATATGCAACAATGGGCCAGGTTTGCAATTCTCGGGGCCATGTTTGTCACCGCATATTTGCTCATTTTGGCTTGGCAAAAAGATTATGGAAATGCTGCAACTGCACCGCAACAACAAGCGGCGGCTGTAAGTTCACATGAAATATCTGCTGATTTGCCAAATGCTAAAACTGCAACAGTGGCTTCCGATGTGCCACAAGCAAATATTGCGCAGTCACAAACCACAGATGCGACAGCACCTGTGAATCAACAGCTTATTTCAGTACAAACTGACCTTTATCATCTTTGGATTAATCCAAAAGGTGGTGATATTGTTCGTATTGAATTACTCTCTCACGACAAAAGCAAAGACAGTAATCAACCTTTTGTTATGCTTGAAAATGATGCCAAGCGTACATATGTTGCTCAGTCTGGCTTAATTGGTTTGAATGGACCAGATAGTAGTCGTGGTGGTCGTCCGTTATATGCGGTTGAAAAAACATCATATACTTTGGCTGATGCTAAGGGTGTGCAGGATCAAAAGGGACAGTCTGAAAAAGTTTTAAGCGTACCAATGGTATTTAAAACACCAGAAGGCGTTGAAATTATTAAAACTTTCACCTTTACCCAAGGTCAATACCCGATTGTTGTAAGCCATCAAGTGATTAACCGTAGCCAACAAAACTGGCAAGGTCAGATGTTTGGACAGTTAAAGCGTGATAACTCTGAGGATCCTGGTAAGTCTTCTCAAGGTATTTTTACTCTAGGGACGTTCTTAGGGGGAGCTTGGGGTACGCCTGATTCACACTATAACAAGCTTAAGTTTGCTAATTTCTCAGAAGAAAAATTAAATGCTGATGCTAAAGGTGGGTGGGTTGCGATTGTTCAGCACTATTTTGTAAGTGCTTGGATTCCAGGAAACCTTAAACTGACTCAAGCAAATGGTCAGCCTTATGTTGCTAAGCTTGAATCACGTCAGTCTGCGGATCATATGAATATTATTGGCTTTACTTCGCCAGTAATTAATGTTCCAGCTGGCACTTCAATGGAAGTAGATGCAAAGCTTTATTCAGGTCCTAAAGTACAATCTGAATTAAAAGATTTAGCTGTCGGTCTGAACCAGACTGTGGACTATGGTTGGTTATGGCCAATTGCGAAGTTATTGTTCTTAGGTCTTCAATTCTTCCATAGCATTGTAGGCAACTGGGGATGGTCAATCATCTTACTTACCATTATGGTGAAGATGATCTTGTGGCCTTTATCTTCAAAAAGTTATCGTTCTATGGCGAAAATGCGTGTGATTGCACCAGAAATGCAACGCATGAAAGAAGAGTTCGGTGAAGACCGTATGCGCTTCTCGCAAGAAATGATGGCGCTTTATAAACGTGAACAAGTGAACCCATTGTCTGGTTGTTTGCCGTTATTGCTACAAATGCCAATTTTCCTTGCGTTGTACTGGGTACTCATGGAAAGTGTGGAATTACGTCATGCACCATGGTTAGGCTGGATTCAAGACTTATCTGCAATGGATCCTTGGTTCATCTTGCCGTTAATTATGGGTGCGACAATGTTTGCTCAGCAAATGTTGAACCCGCAACCAGCTGATCCAATGCAAGCGAAAGTATTCCGCATTATGCCGATTATGTTCACGGTATTTATGTTGTTCTTCCCTGCGGGTCTAGTGTTGTACTGGATTGTGAACAACAGTATTACTATTTTACAGCAATGGTTTATTAACAAGAGTGTTGAGAAAAGTCGTCTAAACAAGACTGAATCAGCATCTTAATCGTTGAACTTTTGCTGAATCAATCCGCTTAAGATGGTAATCTTAGGCGGATTTTTCTTTGGCTGTATTTTAGGTTTTTTAGGTGAATAATATGCAAAGTCAAACCACAATTGCTGCAATTGCAACGCCACCAGGGCGTGGTGGAGTGGGCGTGATTCGCTTATCTGGACCTAAGGCCTATGATATTGCTCAGAATCTGACACAAAAAAACTTGCCTGAAGCGCGTATGGCAGGTTTTCGTAAGTTTTATGATGCTGATGGAAGCATTATGGATGAAGGCATTGTCCTATGCTTTCCAAATCCGCATTCGTTTACTGGTGAAGATGTTGTCGAATTACAGGGGCACGGCGGTCCCATCATTCAAAATGCTCTCCTTGGCCGTTTATTTGAGCTAGGTGCAATTGCTGCGAAAGCTGGGGAATTCTCCATGCGAGCTTTTGAAAATGGCAAAATGGATTTGGTACAAGCGGAAGCTATTGCCGATTTAATTGATGCCACCTCTCAAGCTGCGGCTCGTTCGGCAGTTCGTTCTCTGCAAGGTGCATTTTCAACAAAAATTAATACAGTTTTAGAAAAACTGATTCATTTACGTTTGCACGTAGAAGCTGCGATTGATTTTCCAGAAGAAGAAATTGATTTTTTGGCTGATGGCAAAATTTTAGCTTTACTGGAAGATGTTAAACAGTCGGTGCATGCCGTTCAAACTTCTGCACGACAAGGACAATTACTCCGTGAAGGTCTACAGGTTGTTATTGCGGGTAAACCAAATGCCGGTAAATCGAGCTTGTTAAATGCGCTTGCTGGTGTAGAACGAGCGATTGTTACGGACATTGCTGGTACGACTCGTGATGTTTTGCATGAAAAAATTAGCTTAAATGGTTTACCAATTACCTTAACTGATACAGCAGGTCTTCGTGAAACTGGAGATGTGGTCGAGAAAGAAGGTATTCGCCGTGCAATCAAAGAAATTGAGCAGGCCGATTTGCTGTTATTGGTCTACGATTTAAATCAAGGTGATGACCCATTACAACTTGCTCAAGAATACTTTGCTGAACATATTGAACCGCGTCGTCTCATATTAATCGGCAATAAATGTGATTTAACTGGTCAATCTGCCGAAATAGGCGATTATCAAGGATTCCGTCATATTACAGTTTCAGCAAAACAAGAGATGGGTGTACAAGGCCTCGTAGATGCGATTACAGCGCATGCAGGCTTTCACCCTGAGGAAGATACATTTATTGCGAGAACTCGTCATTTAGACGCAATGAAGCGCACTCAGCTCTATTTGGCAGAGGCACGTGAGCAACTTGTTGTATTTAACGCTGGTGAACTCGTTGCTGAATCACTACGTCTTGCTCAAAATGCTTTAGGTGAAATTACTGGAGACTTTAGTGCCGATGATCTATTAGGCAAAATCTTCGGTTCTTTCTGCATTGGAAAATAATTTTAAATAATCTGGATGATACATATTGTTGTGTCATCCAGAACTTTCTTTTAGCCATATCTTTTTAAAACTTTTAAAAATTCTTCTAGCTCATTTTGATCGATTTCTGCACCTTTAAGCACATGATGATGTAAGTGCTGTTCCATTAATTCACTCATTAAACCGTTTATAGCACCTTTTATGGCTGCAACTTGCTGCAAAATATCGATACATGAAGATTCTGCTTGTTCTATCGCATTTTCAATGCTGTTGATTTGTCCTTTTAACCGTTTTACACGATTAAGAATTTTTTTATCCTGACCAATGTGACTCATCTGTTTTCTCTTGTAGAATTTAATATACTGGTAGGGAGTATATTGGGTTTAAATTTTATGCAGGATCATAGTGTATCACGTCATCATCAACATCAGTTTGATGAAGGAAATCCCTTAGCACAAAAACGGATTTTGATTGCAACCATTTTAACGGCGTCCATGATGGTACTGGAAGTATTTGGTGGATGGTTCTTCAATTCAATGGCACTATTGGCCGACGGTTGGCATATGAGTTCACATATGTTGGCCCTTGGTTTAGCTTACTTTGCCTATCGTGCAGCTCAATATTATTCAAAAGACCATCGTTTTAGTTTTGGGACGTGGAAGATTGAGATTTTAGCCGGCTATAGCAGCGCAATTTTGCTGATGGTTGTGGCTATTTTTATGGCTTTTCAGTCAGTTCAACGTTTATTTAACCCGGTGGAAATTTTTTATAATGAAGCTATTCCAATTGCAATTTTAGGTTTAGTTATTAACTTGATTTGTGCCTGGTTACTTCATGATGATGGTCACCATCACCATCACCATCACCATCACCATCACCATCACCATCACCATCACCATCACCATGAGCATGAGCATGAGCATGAGCATGAGCATCGGCCTCATCACCATGATTTGAACCAAAAAGCTGCATTTTTACATGTGGTTGCAGACGCTGTAACTTCTGTTTTTGCAATTGTTGCGCTTTTCGCAGGTAAATATTTTGGATGGGATTTTTTAGATGCCCTTTTAGGGATTTTAGGTGCTATTTTAGTTGCAAAGTGGTCATTTGGTTTAATGAAAGAGACAGGAAAAACTCTTCTAGATGCTGAAATGGATCATCCAGTAGTTGAAGAAATTCGGGAAGTAATAGCCGAATTTCCAAAACATGTTGAAATTACAGATATTCATGTCTGGAAAGTCGCGAAAGGTAAATTTTCTTGTATTTTAGCGCTAGAAACTGATGATATTTCTTTGAATGCAGACCAGATTCGTCATGCTTTATCGATTCATGATGAAATCGTGCATATATCGGTAGAAATTAATACTTTAAAACCTATTTATGTTCCACGTGAAACATTAGCATAACTGGGTAGAAGTTTGGTTATATCTCGGTAATCAGTTCTGTTTTCATTAACGGAACTGACTAAAATGTTCACTCTCCTGTCCTCGAGTCGGTTTTATGCTTAAAAAATTAGGAATATTGGCATTATTTAGTCTAACAACAAGTTTGAGTTTCGCTAATGTAGATACAGTTCGGGAAAATATTAAAAAACAATATCCTAATTTAAAAATTAGCAATATTCAGAAAACCGAAATGCCTGGGTTATATAGCGCCAATCTAGATCAACAAATCATTTATCTTGGTGAAGATGGTCAGCATATGCTGGTAGGCTCTATGATCCGCTTAAAGGACCAGAAGAATTTAACCAAAGACTTAGTTCTAGGACAAAACTCAACTGATTGGAAGCAATTACCTTTAAAAGATGCCATTAAAACGGTCAAAGGTAATGGTCAGCATGTTTTAGCGGTATTCTCCGATCCGAATTGCCCTTATTGTAAAAAACTTGAACCTGAACTCGATAAACTTAAAGATGTAACAATTTACACGTTTATTTACCCTTTAAAACCTCAGTCTATTGTGGTTTCTAGACAAGTTTGGTGTGCACCGAGCCAGTCATACTCTTGGAAGAAACTGATTGAACAAGGTGTAAAACCAACAGTTGCGAGCTGCGCAAACCCAATTGATCGGAACTTGGAACTTGGAAGAAAATTAGGTTTTAATGCTACTCCTACCCTAATTTTTGCAAACGGTTTTAAACTAGTAGGTGCAAGGTCTGCTGAAGAAATTCAGGAAGTTTGGAAAGAGCTAGGCCTGTAAATAAAAAAAGCACCATTAGGTGCTTTTTTTATGAATGAACTGAAGTTTAGCTTTTTCGTACAATCAAGTTGTAAATAAACAAAATGATGACTGCACCAATTACGGAAGCGATAAAGCCCGCAGCTGAATTTTCTCCGTAAAGACCAAGTAAACGACCACCATAAGTGGCTAAAAGTGAACCTGCGATACCAATTAAAGTAGTAACGATAAAACCTGCTTTATCATCACCAGGATGTAAAGCACGTGCAATTAAGCCTGCGAAGAAACCAACCACAATAGCAACAATAAGTGACCACATATTTGTTCTCCAGTTGTTTTTTTGATGAAGTTAATGATTTTGCTTCATATTCTATCGTGCGACAGAGCCAACTGTTTTGTCTGTAGCAGATTGCGACTTTTTGTGTCTTTTTTGTTCAAAGCTAAAACGTTATATAAAAAAATAGCACCTTATGGTGCCATTTTTATGAAATTTATAAACCAATCTCACCAATAAATGGCAAGTGACGATATTTCTGGTCGTAGTCTAAGCCATAGCCTACAATAAACCGATCTTCAACTTCAAAACCTAAAAACTTAACTTCGAGATCAATTTCACGGCGTGATGGTTTACTCACTAATGTGCATAATTGAATCGAATTTGGTTCGCGAGTTTGCAACATTTCCACAACTTTGCTTAAGGTGTTGCCAGAGTCAATAATATCTTCAACCACCAGCACATCTTTACCACGAATTTCACCGTCAAGATCTTTTAAGATTTTAACGTCTCGACTTGAAGTGGTACCGCCGCCGTAACTAGACACTGTCATGAAATCGAGTTCGTGCGGTTTGGTAATGGTACGGCATAAGTCTGCCATGAAAATAACAGAACCACGAAGTAGACCAATCAGAACCAATTCTTTGTCACTATTTGCATAATGAGAATTGATTTGCTCGCCGAGCTCTTTGACTTTTGCTTGAATTTCTTCGGTTGAAATCATGATGCTCATTGCAACAGTCATGGCAGATTCCTACAAGATATAAAAGAAAAAATAAAAAAGGTGTTGACCTGCAACACCTCGAAAATCTGAGTTAATGGTAAAATTTTAAAGCAAAATGACGTTTCATGCACCCTTTGATGGCTGTGAAATTTTATCATTTTGCGGATTATGTCGATCACGCTTTAACGCAATAGCACATATTCCAAATAATAACAAAAACTTAACAATGCCTTTTTTATTTGGCTGTTTCTTTTTGATAAGCACGGTTTCCATAAATATAAGTCGCCTCAATATTACGGTCATCACCTAAAGTGAATAATGCAAACAGCGAATCTTCAACAGACTTAGATTTAGACTGGCGAAGTTCCTGTAATGCTGTTGGCTTTAGGTTGAGTACCACAAAGTCTGCTTCTTTACCGACGTTGAAGTTGCCTAACTGATCCTGCAAATCGAGTGCTTTTGCTCCGCCTAGGGTTGCATGATAAAGCGCTTCATAAGCTGAAAGTTTATCACCTTGTAATTGCTGAACCTTATAAGCTTCGTTAACAGTTTGCAGTAAGCTAAACGAAGTACCTGCACCAATGTCTGTCCCCAAACCTACTTTGACTTGCTTTTCCCAAGTTTTTTTCAATGGGAATAAACCACTACCTAAGAAAAGATTTGAAGTTGGGCAAAATGCGATAGCCGATTGTGTATCATGCATACATTGCCATTCTTCATCTTCTAAGTGAACACAATGCGCAAACACAGAACGTTTACCAGTTAGGCCATAGTGTTGATAAACATCTAAATAGCCAGCTTGTTCCGGAAATAAAGATTTCACCCAAGCGATTTCATCTTTGTTTTCACTTAAATGTGTATGGACATAAACATCTGGAAATTCTTGTTTTAGCTGCCCTGCTCTTTCTAATTGCTCAGGTGTAGAAGTCGGTGCAAATCGTGGCGTAATCGCATACAGAGCACGGCCTTTACCATGCCATTTTTTAATGAGTGCTTTAGTATCGCTGTAAGCTGTTTCTGGCGTGTCACACAGCGCTTCAGGGGCATTACGGTCCATGAGTACCTTACCGGCAATTAAACGCATCTGAACGCGCTCTGCGGCTTCAAATAAGGCATCAACAGACTCGGGATGAACAGTACAGAACACCAGTGCTGTGGTTGTGCCGTGTTTTAAGAGTTCCTGAATAAAGAACTGGGCAATTTCGCTTGCATATGCTTTGTCTTGAAACTGGATTTCGGTTGGGAACGTATAGGTGTTGAGCCAGCTTAAAAGTTGTTCGCCGTAAGCTCCAACCATTTCGGTTTGCGGGAAGTGAATATGCGTATCAATAAAGCCAGGTACAATCAATTGTTCTGGATAATGTTGAACCTCAACTCCAGCAGGTAGATGCTGCTCTGCATCTTCCCATGCACCAAACCATTTGATCTTTCCATGTTCACTAATCAATACACCATCTTCCAAATAACGTACTTGATTTGGAATATCAGTTGGCTCAGAGACAGTTTGTTGAATATCTAAAAAACGACCACGCACAACGGTGGTATTTGCGATCAATGACATGGATAGCCTATATATTTTCACTTTTTTCGATTGATTGTACCCCAGTTAGCCAAGATTTAAACGGTATAACGTTTACTTAGTCCCCATTCAGCCAAAATCCGTCGATAAGTCGTTGATGAACGGTCTGCTTCAAAATGTGCTTCCATCATTAGATCGAGCGGTAGTTCTTCTGGTTTTTGTGATTCGACCATGTCTTGGTCTTCGGCAAAAATTTGCGCATTAAATGCATATACTTTTTCTAAATCACCTGTTTGGTCAAAGTTACGTGTGAGTGGAACAAATAAACGGGTCTTATTACTTGAGATAGGACAACAGACGTTCAAAATTTTTAAGACTCCACTTTCTGGGAAATTGACAGTAAGCACGGCAGAAAATGGCGGATAAACCTCAAAAGTACGCTTCCACAAAAAGCCTTCTGGTTCGAGATGTTTTAGCTCATGCGGATAATTACTGACATTGCTGATATAGACCGTTTTTAAGCCGTAGTTGGTACGTTCAGTGTGATATTTAGGGACGATGGGATTATCACGATTCGCAAAGGCGTTGTGATGCACCCATGCAAAATGAGCGACATCGATAAACCCTTCAAGCTGACGACCGCTAGAGCCACCAATATCCACAAAAGGTGGCAAAATTGCTTGATGCTCTGCATCATCCCAAGTATCTAATACAGGAATATTGGCTTGAGTAATATCACGACCATGAATACTGGTCCAAATGAGACCGTATCTTTGCACAACCGGAAATTTAGTTAGAGAAAAACGATCAGAAATTTTGGTTAGCTCAGGTTGAGCTGGTATTTGGGTACATTTCCCTTCGGTGTTGTAACGTAGACCGTGATAAGGACACACAATCTCCTCACCATCAACCCAACCTTTGGTTAAAGGCACGCCACGATGGGGACAAATATCTCGGACCAGATGAATTTCACCACTTTCTGTCTGGTAGAGTGCCATATTGACGTCTAGTAGTGTGACTCGTTGAGGCGCAGTAGAGACATCTTGAATACGCGCTACCGGATACCAATGGCTCGATAAAATTTCCCAATCTTTTGCATCAAAACTGCTGTTACATGGCATGGCAAGGGGTGTTAAAGTTGGAATCGCATTCATGGCATCACTCCTTAAAAAAATCAGGGCTCTCACGAGCCCCTAAAATCTAGGCTTTTTTCTTTTTTGGAGATGCAAAGAGCTTGCCAATATTGACTTTTAAGAAAATAAATTAGATAAAAATTTTAAAATACATGTGGTTAATTAATATTTTTTTTGAATTTTTGTTCTAATTTAGCTTTAAAAGCTAAAGTTTATTATTCGCTATGTACTTAGAATGCACTGATTGATTGCGTTGAGGGCACAATAAAAAAGCACCTAAAAAGTGCTTTTTTATATCTGTCTAGGTGTTTATTAATCGACAAAATAATGCGCTGCAAAATGGGCGTCATTACCAATAATGTCATAGCAATCTTCACGAATAGACATGCCGGCACATTGATGTCCGACCATCCATAAACCGAGTGTAGGCAGTTGTCCTGAAAATAATGGGGTATCTACCCATTTCTGTACGACATAACCATATTTGTCATAGTCATCAAAATAAAAGCTACCAGAAGCTGCACCTTGGTCATGGCCGTCTTGTAAAACCCGAATATTGGCACCTTCCCTTGCCAAAATCGGCTTTTTCACCCATTTGCCAGACAAAGCTTGTTGCGGGTCATAGGTATGGGTTTCGACCAATAATGGATGGTTTGGATAACGCTTCCAAAGCTCAACCAGAATTGCTTTATTTGAAAGTAGCATTTTCCAGCAAGGTTCAATCCATTGTGTTTGTGGGTGAATATATTGAGAAAATGCTTCTTCCCAGATCCATTCCCATGGATAGAGTTTAAATATGTTTTGAATGGGTTGGTTATGAAGGTCAACAAAATCTTGCCCATTCCAGCCTATGTTCTCCATAGAAAGCTCGGAAACTTGTAGATGAGCTTGATAAGCGGTATCCATCAAGTACTCTAAATTGCCCCAGTCTTCCCTTCCCGCTTCCTGACTGGCAGCAAAATGCACGTGGCTACCACGCGGTAAAATTGTCTTCCAGCGTTTAATCAGGTCTTCATGAATGCTATTGAACTGGTCCCGGTTTGCAATGCCCGAGACTTGTTCTATCCACAGCCACTGCGCTACAGAAGCTTCAAGTAAGCCAGTCGGTGTGTCGGCGTTATATTCCAGCATTTTGATATTTCGCCCATCGTAAGCGAAATCAAAACGGCCATACAGCATCGGAGCATTTTGTTTCCATGAGTATTCAATATGGCTTATAGCGGTTTCGGGAATTTGAAAGTAAGCAGGATAGTCACCCCGTTGAATGAGATCTCCTACTATCGATAAACACATCTGATGCAGTTCATTTGCTGCATCTTCAAGTTGTTCAATCTGCTTAAGCGTAAATTCATAAGCAACCCCTTCAGACCAGTAAATTGAGCCATCGAGAGAAGGTAAATTAAAATAATCGAAACCAATATGTTGATGCTCCACTTGCCAGTCTGGACGTGGAGTAAATATTTTTCTTTTCATATTCAGTGAATGCCTGAGGAGTTAGCCGCCGAAAGAGAAGCCGCTACGACCAAAACCACCACGAATTGGGGATGAAGAAGATGCGCTTTTCGCCGTACTTGAAATAATGGGGTGACCTACACTCAAATTGCTGTAAGGATGTAAGGTATTGCCGTGATAAGAAACTTCCCGATTGTTTCGATAATACGCGGGACCTAAATAGCGGCTACCAACATAGCTAGAACCATGTCCACTTGAGCTATTTTCTTGTTTACATGTTTCGTTATTCCAGTCGCGAGCACAGTCATATTGGTTGTTATATACATCTTGTACTAAAGGACCATCTTTATGGCTACATGCCGTGAGTAATAAAGGGACCACGACAAGATTAATTTTTTTAGAACGCATGAGACTCCACACATTTTAATAAATATGTTCGGCATGAAATACCGAATTGCTGTTATCTATTATGTTTCTGATTAGGAAAGATAAATTTTTAGTTGGCATATGATATTGATCAGCGCTTTTAAAGTACAGAGCTTCTATGTACTATTACATGGTGGATGTCTTTAGCATTTTTCAAAATATGACAAATATATATAATAATTATCAACAAGATTTTATTGATTTGGTGATGAAATCTCCTTGTTTATTAAAGATATTAGCTATCATTTCTCAATTGCATCCAAAAGTTTATTTAAGTGCTGGTGCGGTGAGAAACACTGTTTGGTCATATTTACATGGCAAAACTTATGATTTAAATACAAGTGATATGGATGTGATTTATTATAATGCTAATGAATATGATGATAGTTATCAAAAAAAGTTGCAAAGTGATTTAAAAAGCAAATTTCCAAATCAAGATTGGGATGTTGTTAATCAGGCTTTGGTACATACATGGTACCGTAAAGATAATGGTGAAAAAATTCAACCATTAACTTCGATTGAGGAAGCATTATCATTATGGTCAGAAACAGCAACAGCTATAGCAATACGTTTCGACACATTCGGTAATTTAGAAATAATTGCACCTTTTGGCTTATCAGATTTATTTGAATTGAATTTACGTTGGAATTCAGCTCTAGTTAGTTATCAGACTTTCAAAAATCGTGTAGAAAGCAAAAATTGGTTACAACAATGGCCAAAATTAAAAATAGTCAATTCCTAATTTAAAAAGGGCTTTCTATGAAAGCCCTTTAATATTATGTAAGTAAAGATTCTATGAGATGTGTCGCTTATTGTGTCGTAAAGAGAGGTAAGCAGTGATTGCTAATACTATGACAATAAAGCTTAACGAGATCCAGATTGGCATATGGAATACATCAAGCAACAACATTTTTGCACCAATGAACAATAAGATAATGCCTAAGCCATACGGTAAATAATGCAGTTTAGAAGCAGCGCCAGCAAGTAAGAAGAACATTGCGCGTAAACCTAAAATTGCCATTAAGTTTGCCGTTAAAACAATAAATGGATCACTCGTTACCGCGAAAATAGCAGGAATAGAGTCTACCGCGAAAATTACGTCTGAAGCTTCAACTAAAATTAAAACTAGAAATAACGGCGTTGCCCACAATAAACCATTTTGACGTACAAAGAATTTGTCACCTTCAAGCTGCGGCGTAATACGCATGTGCTTACGTAGCCACTTTAAAACTTTGATATCTTCGATATTGGTTTCTTCTTCTTGGCCTTTTAAGAACTTGAAGCCTGTATATACCAAGAACGCACCGAAAATATAAAGCACCCAAGAGAACTCTTGAACGAACCATGCACCAATGAAAATAAAGAGAGTACGCAGTACGATTGCGCCTAATACGCCGTAGAGCAAAATTTTACGTTGTAGTGCCGCTGGAATAGCAAATGCCGCAAAAATCATTAACCAGACGAAAACGTTGTCAATCGCGAGGGACTTTTCAAGTAAGTAACCTGCAAAGTATTCCATGGTTTTTTGGTTTGCTAAGATCACCCCAACCGTTTGTTGAAGATAAAGCCATAAACCGCCACCAAATAAGACCGCGACGCTTACCCACGCCACACTCCAGTAGGCAGCTTGCTTAATTGAGACATCCTGGCCCTGCTTTTGTTTAAAGCCCAAGAAATCAATTAGGAGCATGACAATGACTATGCCAAAGAATGCTACGTACAGCCATAAATTGCCGATTGTTTCCATAAATCCTCCCTACATCCGGCAATTGGGCATAAAAAAACCTCGACCAGTTGCCAGATGAATTAAACATCTGTATCAACATGATCAAGGTCTTGCCTACATCATGAATTTCACGATGCTCAGATACCGACTTTTTAATAAAAGTGTATTGACGATATCTGACACATAACATTGCTGTTATGTTTGGAGGAGGCTACTCCCCTTGTCAAACTAAATTCTGTATTGGATAAAACCTATCCAATTTCACATAGAATGGCAGATTTTTTTGTATTACGCAACTGAACTTAATGTCGTAGCGTGAATACCAAAAGTTCTATGGATTATTTAATCAAACCACGATCTAAAAGTGGTTTACATATAATCTGGTAAAGGTGAATAAAGAATGCGGTCAAACTTGTACCGTAAGCATTCCAAAAGTAATAACCTGCTGTATTGACCAATAGCGCGACAATAAAAGCACCCAACATATCTAAAGGGAAATGCACACCTAAATAAATACGTGACCACGCCACCACAAATGACAAAAATAAAAGAATCATTCCAATTATTTTGCGCTGAGCAAACAAATAAGATAGCGAGATGGTGCTAAAAATTAGCATATGATTACTTGGAAAAGACGCTGTTGGTGCATGTTCAATAAACGTGGTGCCCACACCCATCACAAACGGTCTTGGATGGTGATAAAACAGAGAAATAATATAACCCACCAAAAGTGATATGCAGGTTAAAAAGACAGATTTAATGACCCTATTTTTTAAATCTTGATCGCCATAAAACCATAAAAATGTAAGTATGAATAAAAGAATATACAGGAGATCATTAGCAAAAAAGATAGCAAGACGAATGATAAATTGACTCGCATCCTGAGCACCATTGATGACATGGAATAAGCTAAGGTTGAGTGTTTCTAAAGACATTCATATTCCAAACGAGAACAAAAAAACGTGGGCTATGATAAAGAATTAAGCCTATTGTCTTGATAAAGAATTGTCACAAAAATGAAATATAGTTTATTGATGAGTAAAGATTAATCATCAGACCTGAATAATTTTTAATGCGTGATCTGGACGTTAATATTAAAGTGTTAACGTGTTGGCACTTTATTCGAGAACGTTAATTTTATGACTACTCAAGAAAAACAGAAAAAATTAAGTTTGAGGCCTTTATCTCCAAGAGATCCAAAACAGCCGCATAGAGCAGCGACTCCCCTTGAATTATTGTTCGATTTAATTTTTGTGGTTGCGATTGCCACAGCGGGTCAGCAGTTACATCATGCGATTATTGAAAATCATCTATGGCATGCTCTGCCAAGCTACCTGATGGTATTTTTTGCGCTGTGGTGGGCATGGATGAATTTTTCATGGTTCGCTTCAGCTTACGATAATGATGATGCATTGTATCGGTGCCTTACTTTTGTACAGATTGTAGGTTCATTGGTGATGGCCGCAGGTATACCTGATGTGTTTCGTAGTCAGGACTTTGACATCATTATTGTGGGCTATGTGATTATGCGCTTGGCTTTAGTCACCCAGTGGCTCCGAGCAGCAAAACATGATCCTGAACGGCGAGTTACGGCTTACCGCTATGCGATAGGTATAGTCTTAGTACAAATTGGCTGGCTTGTAGCTAACTTTGCTCATGTCCTTTCTATACCTCTATTTTTATGTCTAGTTGTGTTCGAGTTATTTGTTCCCATCTATGCAGAAAAACATTCGCCTACGCCGTGGCATCCTCATCATATTGTAGAGCGCTATGCTCTCCTCACTATTATTGTTTTGGGCGAATCAATCGTAGGTAGTTTTAATGCCATACGTGATGCGCTTGCGGCTCAATCTATCAATATTCCAGCCGTTTTCTTAATGATTGGTGGATTGATGCTCATGTTCGCAATGTGGTGGGCTTACTTTGATCGTAGTGAACAGCATCATCATTTTAAAGGTGTACGCCCATTTGTATGGGGTTATGGCCATTATTTTGTTTTTGTAAGTATTGCTGCGGTGGGTGCTGCGCTTGCCGCCGCCGTGGATGTCACGACCCATCATGCACATATCTCTGATTTATATATGGGTGTGATTGTTGCTGTGAGTGTGGTGCTTTATACCACCTGTATCTGGATGTTATACGAGTTTGAGTGTTTAGCTGGAATTTCTAAATGGTTTTATCCTATTACCGCGCTTATTATTTTATGTATTCCATTCATTTGTAATAACGTGGGATATAGCGTGTTTGCAATGGGTATCGTCTATACCTTACGTTTATTCATCTCGAATAAATTTATAGAAGATATAGAGCCAAAGCAGGTTTAAAAACCATTAAACTAAAAAAACGGGTTTCAATTTGAAACCCGTTTTTTATTGAATCATCTAGAGCGAAAGTTAAGCAGCTTTTGCTTTTAATGCGCTTATAAGTTTTTGATGTAAGCCACCAAAGCCGCCATTAGACATAATCACCACAGCATCGCCCTCACCTGCTTCATTGACAATACGGTCAATAATTTCATCAAGTGAACGGCTGACTTGAGCACGGTTTGAAGCAGCTTCAATTACAGGTTGTAAATCCCAGTCTAAACCTTCTGGCTGGTACCAGATAACGTCATCTGCTAAGCGTGCTGAATGTGCCAAGCCATCTTTATGGCTACCCATGCGCATGGTATTTGAACGCGGTTCAATAATGGCCCATAAACGACGTTCGCCTAAACGTTTACGTGCGCCATCCAAAGTCGTGTCAATTGCTGTTGGATGGTGAGCGAAGTCATCATAAACCTCAATACCATTCACTGTACCGAGTAACTCCATACGGCGTTTTACACCGCCAAAGTTAGATAAAGCGTCACAAGCCTTTTCAAGCGAAACACCCACATGTTGAGCGGCTGCAATGGTTGCCAAAGCATTTGCTACGCTGTGTTGCCCTGTCATGTTCCATTTCACTTCACCAACAACATGACCATTTTCGAGGACTTTAAAATGGCTGCCATCGATTGAAATTAATTCGGCAGATAAAGCAGCTTTTTCATTTGCTTCTAAACTTGTACGAATCACTGGTGTCCAGCAGCCCATTTCAAGTACTTCATCAATATGAGTTTCGGTAATTGGAGCAATAATACGGCCTTCACTTGGAATAGTACGAACCAGATGATGGAACTGTTTTTGAATTGCTGCTAGGTCATCAAAAATATCGGCATGGTCAAATTCAAGGTTATTTAAAATCGCCGTTTTTGGGTGATAATGAACAAACTTAGAACGTTTATCGAAGAAAGCTGAGTCATATTCGTCGGCTTCAACGCAGAAGTATTTGCCACCGCCTAAACGAGCACTTTCACTAAAACCAAGTGGCACACCACCAATTAAAAAGCCTGGGTTTAAACCAGCCTGATCAAGTACCCAAGCCAACATGGTTGTTGTGGTTGTTTTTCCATGAGTACCCGCCACCCCAAGGACATGTTTGCCTTGTAAAACGTGGTCAGCAAGGAACTGTGGACCAGAAATATATGGCAGGCCTTCATTGAGCATGTATTCGACGGCATCAATACCACGTTTCATAGCGTTGCCGACAATGACCAAATCTGGATGAGGCTGTAAATGACTACGGTCATAGCCTTGCATGAGTTCAATACCTGCATTTTCTAACTGGGTAGACATTGGCGGGTAAACATTTGAATCGGAACCTGTTACCTTATGTCCTAAATCACGAGCTAAAAGTGCTAAAGAGCCCATAAAAGTGCCACAAATACCCAAGATATGCAGATGCATTGCTCGCCTTCTCCACTGCTTTTGTACACAGTATTAATGTGAATTACTGTGTTTTCATTATTGATAAATTTGCCAGCAACGATAGC
Source organism: Acinetobacter sp. 1566109 (assembly GCF_000582255.1). Lineage (NCBI taxonomy): Bacteria > Pseudomonadati > Pseudomonadota > Gammaproteobacteria > Moraxellales > Moraxellaceae > Acinetobacter > Acinetobacter sp. 1566109. The sequence continues at coordinate 25,366 of NZ_JEYB01000033.1, forward strand.
AAGGCTCAACTGGAAAAGATAGTCAAAATTCGTTGTTGTTCTATGTGTTTGAGGCACTCATAAAAGTACAGCTTTATTTTTTAGATTTAAGCTGAATTATAGTTTTATCTTTTATAATGTTTTTGATCCATATTAATACTTAAATCATCGTGACGATGAAGGATGTGCCTTTGAGCCCAACGGTTTTAGCTTTTGTGCTATTAATTATTTCGAACTGTTTTATGACACTTGCATGGTATGGGCATCTTAAGTTTTTGCACCATGCTCCATTCTGGCAAGCGATTTTATTCGGTTGGATTATTGCCCTACTGGAATATAGTTTTATGATTCCAGCAACTCGAATCTTGAGTGATCAAAACTGGACTTTGGGTGAAATGAAAATTACCCAAGAAGTGGTTACCCTCATTGTATTTGTACCATTTATGGTGTTGCTGTTTAAGCAGCCGTTTAAATTAGACTATGTTTGGGCCATGTTATGCTTGTTTGGTTGTGTCTATTTTGTATTTAGAAGCCAGTAAAATTATTTGAAATTGGGTTTTCAGACAGATCGTTGTTAAATCCATCGGATTCACGCTTTTTCCTCATAAACTTGGGCTTTGGGGTGAGTGAAAAAACAGCTATAATATTGGCCTCATCTTTTTCTCTCATGCTTGGCTTGGTACAAGTCGAGTTTTTACCATTTTTACGCTTTGGAAATGCCAATGAACGCGGTCGCAACAGATACCCAACCTTTAGTCGGAATTATCATGGGTTCCCAGTCCGATTGGGCAACGCTTGAACATACTGCCAATATGCTTAAACAGCTTGGTGTCCCATTTGAAGCGGAAGTGGTATCTGCTCACCGTACGCCAGACCGTTTATTTGAATACGCAGAAACTGCGCGTGATCGCGGTATTCAAGTGATTATTGCAGGCGCTGGTGGCGCTGCGCATTTACCGGGTATGTGTGCGGCAAAAACTGACTTACCTGTGTTGGGTGTACCAGTTAAATCATCAATTTTAAATGGTGTAGATTCATTACTTTCAATCGTACAAATGCCAGCAGGTATTGCAGTCGGTACTTTGGCAATTGGCCCAGCTGGTGCGACTAATGCTGCGATTATGGCTGCTCAAATCTTAGGTTTAACTCGTCCTGAAATTGCAAAAAATGTTGCAGATTTCCGTGCTGCGCAAACTGATAAAGTTGCAAGCAACAATATTCCGGGACAGGTTTAAGAGGCTGAAATGGATAAAACTATCGGTATTTTTGGTGGTGGGCAATTGGGCCGTATGATGGCGCAAGCAGCTTTACCATTAAATATTCAATGTACTTTTTTTGAAGCAAATACAGATTGTCCAGCAGGTGTTTTAGGCCAAGTTTTTTCTAGCCAAGATGAACAAGGTTTAAAGCAGTTTATTGAAAGTGCTGATGTTTTCAGTCTTGAGTTTGAAAATACGCCGGTTGCGGACGTAGATGTTTTAACACAAACCAAAACATTGCACCCTCCCCGTATTGCTTTAGCAACTGCACAAAATCGTTTGTCAGAAAAAGCATTATTTGATGAACTTGCGATTCCTGTTGCGCCGTATCGTGCTGTAGACAGCCTAGAAAGCTTAAAAAAAGCTGTTGCTGAGCTTGGTTTACCAATTGTGCTCAAGACAGCAACTGGTGGATATGACGGCAAAGGTCAGTTTGTACTTCGTTCAGAAGACCAAATTGATACAGCTTGGGCAGAGCTTGGTCCTGCAAAAAGCTTAGTTGCTGAAAGCTTTGTGAAGTTTTCTCGCGAAGTTTCGATTATTGCAGTACGTGGTCAAAATGGTGAAGTGAAGACTTGGCCATTAGCTGAAAACCACCATCACAACGGTATTTTGTCGCACTCAATCGTGCCTGCACCGAACAGTGAAGCTCTACAACCAGTTGCTCAAGACTACATTACGCGTTTGTTGAATCATCTCAACTACGTTGGCGTGTTAACTCTCGAGCTATTTGTGACAGAACAAGGCCTATGTGCAAATGAGATGGCACCACGTGTGCATAACTCAGGTCACTGGTCAATTGAAGGCGCTGTATGTTCGCAGTTTGAAAACCATGTTCGAGCTGTTGCAGGGTTACCATTAGGTTCAACAGACGTTGTTCGACCAACGGTCATGATCAATATTATTGGTCAGCATCCTAAAACTGAAGATGTTTTAGCACTAAATGGCGCTCATCTGCACCTTTATAACAAATCAGAACGTGCTGGCCGTAAGTTAGGCCACATTACGTTAATGCCTGTGGATAGTAATGAATTGACGAATTTATGCCGTCAATTAGCGAAAATTTTGCCAGAACCACTCGCATTAACAGCTGATATGACCATTTAATTCAGTTAAAATTTGCAAAAAAGCGATCTTCGGATCGCTTTTTTTGTCTTTTAAATTTAAAAAATATTAAAAACCTGTTATTTGCTCACTGTGGATAACTTTTGTTGAGCTTTTAAATTTAAATGAAGGTCCTGATTTTGAATTTAAAATAAGTTATCCCCAATACCTAAAGTTTGAATTTAAATCGGGTCTCTAGCTTATGTGCGTTTTGAATTTAAAAAGATGCATGTTATCTGAGTGGTATTTTGAATTCAAAACTATATCTAACTTTTAAATTTAAAACATGTATCCATGAGTGGTGAGGGGCTTGTAGCGTATAAAGATGATGAAAGATACAGAGAATATAGGGATTTCGGCAGTTTTAGTGTGTGGTTTTATAAGTTATCCACAGTTGGTTTATGGTTTGAATATTTAAATTTAAACTGATGTTTTGAATTTAAAGTATGGACGCGATTTTTGAATTTAAAAATAATTAATCTGATGTTGGAAGTTTTAAATTTAAAACTGGATGCAAAATTTGAATTTAAAACTCCGGAAATGAATTTAAAGAAGGAATTATGAATTCAAATTTACGATTTCTCTCTGAAAATTTTGAGTCCATAATGGTATGGTAAAGACAAATTTAAATTTAAAAATTGAACTAGGATAATATGCGACGTTTTTCTTGTATTGTTGGGTCTATATTTTTGACAATGACTCAGGCTCAAGCAGAGCTGATAATTAATGGTTCTACTTCTACAATATCTAGTAATGCAACAGTTCCTGTAACGAATAGCAATACTTACACGCCTAATAATAATTTTCAGAGTTGTTTGGCAAATTTACGTTCGCAAGCGATTGCTGCGGGTGTTTCGGGTAGCACGTATGACCGTTATACACAAAATTTAACGCCGGACTACTCAGTAATTGATAAGTTAAATTATCAGCCAGAGTTTTCGACACCAATTTGGGACTATTTATCTGGTCTTGTAGATGAAGAACGTGTTGAGCTTGGGAAACAAAAATTAGCGCAATATCGTGATGTTTTAAATCGTGCCTCTCAAGTTTATGGCGTACCGCCTGAAACAATTGTGGCAGTGTGGGGCGTTGAAAGTAATTTTGGCGATATTTCTGGAAAATATCCTTTATTGCAGGCACTTGGAACATTAAGTTGTGAAGGGCGCCGGCAAAGTTATTTCCGGACAGAATTTTTTGCCACTATGCGTATTTTGCAACGCGGTGATTTAACCGAAGATCAACTTAAAGGTTCATGGGCTGGCGCTTTTGGACATACACAGTTTATGCCATCAACTTATGAACGCTTAGCTGTTGATTTTGATGGTGATGGTCGTCGTGATTTAGTATCTAGCACAGCAGATGCATTGGCATCTACGGCTAATTTCTTGAATAAAGCTGGATGGCAAACTGGTATGCCTTGGGGCTTTGAAGTCAAAATTCCATCAGGTATGTCAATTGATGGAGAAGGGCGTCGCTCTAAAAAGCCATTGAGTAGCTGGAGTTCACGTGGGGTAACCCGAATTGATGGTACACCATTAATTCAAGGTGCATTATCTGGTAGCACACCAGCTGGGTTAATGGCGCCTGCAGGAGCAAGTGGTCCAATCTTTTTAGTATTTAAAAATTTTGATGCTATTTATAGCTATAACGCAGCAGAAAGTTATGGACTTGCAATTGCACATTTATCTGATCGTTTAAAAGGTGGGAAACCATTCGTTGCTTCTTGGCCAACAGATGACCCTGGTACTTCTCGCGCAGAGCGTCGTGAGATTCAGCAATTTTTGATTAATCGTGGTTATGATATTGGTGCTGTTGATGGACTGATTGGAGATAAAACCCGTGTTGCTATACGTCAGGAGCAAACCCGTTTAGGTTTAAATCCAACAGGACGGGCAGGGCAACAAATTTTACGTGCATTCCGTCAGGAACAAGCACGAAAAATGATGCAATAAGGCATTAAATAAAAAGGTCTGCATATGCAGACCTTTTTTATTGAATAACTAAATTATGGATTGATCTAGCTTTACTGCTTCTAAAATATCAAAAATAACTGAAGTGACATCTTGGCTTAGGTCGCGATCATTAAAGATTTCATAAGCAGTAATAGTGACATCAGTGTCACTTGGTAATTGCTTCTGTTCTTCTTCAATTAAATGTTCGATAGGCAGTAAAGTCTGTTTAACTTCAAGATGTAAAATATCTTTATATTCAATATTTTCATCTTCAAGCTCAATTTCTTGCTCGTTAAAGTAAGGCAACAAAATAGAATGAAGGTACGGTTTAAGTTCAATAATATCAAATAGTTCGATATCTCGAGTTTGTTCAATCGTACTAATGTGGTCATTTACTTCAATCAGGATATGATAATAACTCATCTTGATCTCCATTCTATTTTAGACGGCTCTTACAACCACAATAACATGACTTTGACATGAATTTCGATGTATCTATTTATAAAATAGATACATCGTTATGTCTCATAACTAATTATTGAGGTAAAGCGTTTAATAGATCACGATCAGCATCAGTTAAAACATTACTTTTTTTATTGCTGTCTTTGCGAACTGAGTACATTAGGGCACCCGGTTGATCGCTATGTTTTAAGCCTAGTGCATGGCCTAATTCATGAGCAATCGTTAAACGTAAATCATCAATTGAGCTATACTCATAAATTGTGATTTGTTTACCGTTATAAATCCCTTTCTTAAATACATCAGCTTGGGCATTTTGCTTAAACTGATTTAAAGATTGATTGAACTGATCGTTAATCTGATTAAAGTGATTAACCTTTTTGTTTAAATCTGCAGCTTGCTGATTATAAGCGGCAATATCTTTCTTCAAAGAAACAGTTTGCTTCTGTAAATCTTTCTGAGTCTTCGCAAGAGATTTTGCTGTGTATTCAGGTGCTAATTTACCTTCGTTAAACTGCATCATTTGTTGATCAAAATTTTTCAACTTCTCATTTAAGATCTGTTTTTTGTTTTCAAGATCAGATTGAGTTTGACTTAAATTTTGCTTCAACTGCTTAATTTGCTGCTGTTCATCAATTACACGTTGTTGATCTTGCTTAAACTGAGCAGAAATTTTTTGACGCTCTGCTGAACGATTTTGGCTATCATCGTATACAAGACGAATTTCTAACTTTGCATTTGGGTCATAAGTAAAGTAATTTTTACCTGTACCTTCTTTCCAGATATCAGCAGCTTGCTGAGTAATCTGAATCAATTGATCTTGACTTAAACCAAAACGAGGATCAACTTCAGCAATTCTATATGTTAAATGTTGAGCATTTTTTTGCTGAACTTGAGTGTTTACAGGAGTTGCAAGATGAGCATTGGCCTGAAAATTAGAAAAAGCAAAAGCCAAGCCTAATAACAAAGATGTTAAGCGCATAGTCGTCAGGGGGGAGATTTTAAAAAAAACGTATTATAAGAAGATAAAATGAAAAATCAATCAAAAAATATACAATTTCGATAAATAAATGAGACTTTGGTCTCATTATTTTTTACCATTTGCCAAATTATTTGTTAGTAAAATTTGAACAGTTTTTATTTTATTTAGTTTATTTAATCAGTTAGTTTTAATGATTTTTGTCATTTGAACTATAAGTTGAACTCAGTAAATCTAAATCTGAATGTGTTAATTTGAAGTTATGAATATCTTGTTCCTTTAAACGAGGGTACATCAAAGATTTAGGGTCAGTAGTGTGTTTTAGTCCCAATGCATGTCCAAATTCATGGGCAAGTGTTAAACGCAAATCATCAAATGAATTAAAGCCATAAATCTGAATTTGATTTTGACTAAATAAGCCTTTATGAAAAGTCTCAGGACGATCAGTTGTGCTTAAATTAAATTCCTTGATAGCTTGATTAAGCATGTTTTGTTGTTGATTTATTTGCTTAATTTGCGCATTAAGAGTTTCTATTTTATTACTATGATGAGAAAATTTTGTTTTTAAATCTAATGATAATCTGGTTAGCTCAGCTTGACGTTTAATTAAATCAGCTTGATTAAATTTCCCAACATTTCCTTGGTTAAAGATAGTTACATCCTTTTGATATTGTTCAAATCTATTATTAAGCTGGACTTTGGCTTCATTCAAAAGAGTAGTTTCCTCCTCTATTTGTTGTTTAGATAAAAGAACAGCTTTATTTTTCTCCCGCCATTCTTCCTGCTGCTGTAATAACTTATTTATATTAATTTTTCTTTCATTTTGAGCAGTTTGATAATCATCAAATACTAAATTAATTGTAAGCTCTGCTTGTGAGTCATAAATAAAATAAGTTTTTCCAGTTTCTTTCTGCCAAATTTCAGCAGCTTCTTTGCCAATTTGAACAAATTGTTCCTTGGTAATATGAAAGCGTGGATCTATATAATCAATCTTGTATTTTAGAGGTTGATTAAAAGAAATAGTTGATAAATGGCTTTGAGCTAAAGCAACTGTGTGTAAGCTCATACTTAAGTAAAAGCTCATTCCCCACCATAGAAATTTTTTCATGGCAAAAATAAAAATACAAATAAATTCTTATTGTTAGTAAGTAATTCGGATCCGTCAAAGTGATAAAGGAGACCAAAGGAGGCGATCATTTTGTGATCTTGCTAAAGAAAGGGGAAGGGATAAATCTATTTATTTGGCACTAATGGAAAATTTAATGGATTTAATAACAGTGATTTTAATTTTTTAAAATAATTATAAATAATAAAAAGTTAATTTTAATAATTGACTATTTTGACTGCAAAATAACCAAATTGATATAAAAACAATAATTGTTTCTTTTTGTAACTCATAAAAAAACCGCGCTTTCGCGCGGTCTTTTTAAAGAGACAAATTATTTTTTGTCATCTTTTACTTCTGTAAATTCAGCATCTACAACGCCATCATCAGCTTTTTGTTGACCAGCATCACCGCCTTGGAATGCATTAGGATCAAAACCTTCAGCACCACCAGCTTGTTGTGCTTGTTCATAAGCACGTTGAGTGATCGGCATCAAAATGTTTTGTAAAGCTTCAGTTTTCGCTTTAATTGCGTCAACGTCATTTTCTTTAGTTGCTGCTTCAAGTTCAGAAACTGCTGTGCTTACCGCTGTTTTTTCATCTTCAGTCACTTTGTCACCAAGATCTTTAACAGCTTTGTTCGAGCTTGAAATTAATGCATCAGCTTCGTTACGAGCTTTTGCAAGTTCTTCAAACTTACGGTCTTCTTCAGCATTCGCTTCAGCATCTTTAATCATTGCTTCGATTTCAGCATCAGACAAACCTGAGTTTGCTTTAATCTGAATCGATTGCTCTTTACCAGTGCTCTTATCTTTCGCAGATACTTTCAAGATACCGTCAGCGTTGATGTCAAACGATACTTCAATTTGCGGCACACCACGTGGAGCAGGTGGGATATCGCCTAATTGGAAGTTACCCAACAATTTGTTTTGTTGAGCCATCTTACGTTCACCTTGGTAAACTGAAATATCTACAGCTGGTTGGTTATCAGCAGCAGTAGAGAACACTTGTGATTTCTTCGCAGGAATCGTAGTGTTTTTCTCAATGATTGGTGTTAATACACCGCCCATTGTTTCAATACCTAAAGTTAATGGTGTTACGTCAAGAAGTAATACGTCATTCTTGTCACCAGATAATACAGCACCTTGAATTGCAGCACCGATAGCAACTGCTTCGTCAGGGTTCACGTCTTTACGTGGCTCTTTACCGAAGAATTCTTGTACTTTTTGTTGTACAAGCGGCATACGAGACTGACCACCAACCAAGATTACGTCAGAGATGTCAGAAGTCGAAAGACCAGCATCTTTAAGTGCAATCTTACAAGGTTCAATCGTACGAGCAACTAAATCAGCAACTAAACCTTCAAGTTTTGCACGTGTTACGTTGATCACTAAGTGTTTAGGACCAGAAGCATCAGCAGTGATGTATGGAAGGTTGATTTCAGTTGCATTTGATGAAGAAAGCTCGATTTTTGCTTTTTCAGCAGCTTCTTTCAAACGTTGTAACGCAAGTGGATCATTTTTCAAGTTCACACTTTGTTCTTTCTTGAATTCTTCAACCAAGTATTCAATTAATGCGTTATCAAAGTCTTCACCACCAAGGAAAGTATCACCATTAGTTGATAACACTTCAATTTGTTGGTCGCCATCAAGATCCGCGATTTCAATGATAGATACGTCGAATGTACCACCACCTAAGTCGTAAACTGCAACTTTACGGTCGCCTTCTTTTTTATCCATACCGAACGCAAGTGCAGCAGCAGTTGGTTCGTTAATGATACGTTTAACATCTAAACCAGCGATTTTACCCGCATCTTTAGTTGCTTGACGTTGAGCATCGTTAAAGTAAGCAGGAACGGTAATTACCGCTTCAGTTACTGTTTCACCTAAGTAATCTTCTGCTGTTTTCTTCATCTTTTTCAAGATTTCTGCAGAGATTTGTTGAGGTGCTAATTTTTTATCGTTTACTTCAACCCAAGCATCACCATTATCTGCTTTAATGATTTTATATGGTACAAGACCGATGTCTTTTTGTACTGCTTGATCTTCATAACGACGACCAATTAAACGCTTGATCGCGAATAATGTATTTTTAGGGTTTGTTACTGCCTGACGCTTAGCACTTTGGCCAACTAAGATCTCGCCATCTTTATAAGCAATGATCGATGGAGTTGTACGTGCGCCTTCAGCGTTTTCGATTACTTTTACTTTATCGCCTTCAAGTACAGCAACACATGAGTTGGTAGTACCTAAGTCAATACCAATAATTTTCGCCATTTGGTGTGTTCCTCTAAAATTCTGTTGCAATGTTTTTGCTTGTTATTCGATATGAGAGTCAATCGGTTTTTTTCAAGCATTTTTATGAAAAAAAATCAAAAAACTCTCAAATTTTGTGCTTTTAGCGAAGCGATGCTTCGCTTTTGCTCATTTTATTGACCAACCATAACCATAGCAGGGCGCAACAAGCGACCATTTAAGGTATAGCCTTTTTGTAAAACGGTGCCGATTTCATTGGCTTTGGCATTTGGGTCAATGCCAACAGCTTGGTGTAAATCTGCATTGAAACCATTTTGAGTATCAGCTTCTACAACACCAAATTTCTCAAGAGTCGTTAACAGTGACTTTAAGGTTAACTTAACACCTTCAAGTACAGGTGTTTCTTCACCACCAGCTGCCTGAATTGCACGTTCTAAATTGTCGACAGAGTCCAACAATTCTTTGGCAAATTTTTCAAGTACAGTCTCTTTATGTTTCTCAGACTCACGTTGAATACGCTCTACGCTTTTTTGTGCTTCGTAAACTGCATTAGCAGTACGAGCTTTTTCAAGCTTAAGATTTTCTTCTAGTTTGGTGATTTGCGCTTGTAAAGATTCAACGGTAACGTCGTTTGCTTGCTCTACACTTTCAGCCTGAGTTTGCTCGTTAGATTGCTCAGCTTGCTCATTTTGAATGTCTTGAGCTTGCTCATTTTGCTCATTAGCCATTGATGATCTCCGTTTAAATGGGTTTTTAAACATGTACAGTCCTTTTTGGCATCAGTATTTACTGCGTAAAACCTGAACTGCCATGCATATGCTGTAATTCATTAATAGGGATGAAGTATGGGCATTGCCTAAAAATTCAAGCGTACACGGCAATTTAAAGCTTTAATTTTGCGGTTTTAAGTAAAAATCCAGCTTTTCAATCATAAAAGCTATAAATTCTTGAGTAATTCGAGGTAAATGCTGTCTAGAAGCATACACGACCGACAAACTTAACTCAGGGGCCGTAAAGTTTTTAAATAAAGGAGTTAGACGTTTTTCTTTTAAATCCTTCTCCACTAATAAAGTAGGTAACATTGCGACTCCCTGTGCGTGTAAGCACATATCGTAAAGCGCATTCACATCATTACTTTTAAAAGTGACATTTAAAGGATAGTTCTGAGGCTGTTGTTCATTATCAAAAAGTGTCCAGTATTGATGTTGGCTGTGATGAGCAATACATTCATGTTGAATAAGTTGACGAGGATGGAGCAGGGGACTGTGCTGTTTCAAATAATCAGGATGAGCACAGAACACAGACTCGATTTGACAAACGGGTCGTGCAATTAAACCATCGGCCACCTTTTGAGTGATACGTAACGCCAAGTCTACTTGTGCATCGATAAGATCCATGGTGTTTTCAGTTAAGTAAACATCAAAATCAATATGTGGATGTTGACGTTTAAACTGTCGAATACATTCTGCTACCCCCAGTTCAAACAAAAATAAACCGCACGTAAAACGAATTGTTCCATTATGCTGCTCAGGTGCAGCGAGTTCTTGTAAGAGTAACTGCTGTTGTAAAATATTTTCACAGTAGAGTAGAGCTTTCTCACCTGCTGGAGTAAGAGATATTTTTCGGGTATTTCTTTGGAAAAGTCGAGTTGAGAACGTATGCTCAAGGTGTTCAAGATAACGCGAAACCATGGCACGAGAATAATTAAGATGCTCGGCTGCTTTGGTCAAATTGCCATGTTGTGCAATAGAAACAAAGACCTGAATCGCTTTTAAAGTATCCATATGTCTAGCTATTATTACAATATATGCAACAGTTTATCTTAAATTAGTGCGTTTATCTTACATAAATTGCAATTTAAAGTGTTCTTCATGAAACAGGAGAATACCTAATGAAATTATTTAAATTAACCGCTTCCGCACTGGCTACTGCTACAGCATTAACCATGGCTCAGTCAGCTTTTGCTCAAGAATTGAAAATTCAGAGTTTTCTTGCTAAACCAGAACACTTCGGTGTGACTTCAACCTTAATAGAAGGGGATAAGGAAGTTTTATTGGTTAATGCACAATTTTCAAAATCTGAAGCTTTACGTATTGCTGCAAATATTCTTGATAGCGGTAAAACATTAAAAACTATTTTTGTAAGCTATGGTGACCCGGACTATTATTTCGGCTTAGACGTATTTAAACAGTATTTCCCGAATGTACAGATCATTGCTACGCCGGAAACAGTAAAGCATATTCAGGATACTCAAGCGCTTAAAGTTAAATATTGGGGGCCACAAATGGGTGCAAATGCACCTAGCCAAATTATTGTGCCTCAAGCTTACACTGCTAAAACTTTAAAACTTGAGAATGAATCAATCGAGATTAAAGGTAAAAAAGAGCTTACTTATTTATGGGTTCCTTCTGCAAAAGCAGTTGTGGGTGGTATTCCGGTATCTTCAGGCATTCATTTATGGATGGCCGATACCCCTAAAACCAAAGATCGTGTGGAAGTCATTCAATCTTTAGAAAGCATTAAAGCCCTTCAACCTAAAATTGTCGTACCTGCTCATATGGTAGAAGGCGCACCACAAGGCCTAGATGCTGTTAACTTTTCAATTAATTATTTAAATAGCTATGAAAAAGCAGCTAAAGCAACTAAAAATGCTACTGAGTTGAGCAAACTCATGCAAAAGCAATATCCAACACTTCAAAGCGTGGATAGCTTAGAGTTAGGGGCTAAGGTCGTAAAAGGTGAAATGCAGTGGCCATAATTTAACATTTAAGCCGTATTCACTTTTAAAAGAGCCGTGATCATTCGCGGCTTTTTTATGAAAAACCACTTTTAAGGGCCAAAAAGCTCTGTAACAGTCTATGTACCTTATATAGCGTTTCTATAAATGGAAAAATTTTAAATATAACGGCCAAGCAGAATGAAAAGAAAAAATTGATAAAATTAAACAATCGTTTATCTATGGTTTAATTTATAAATTAGGTTGGTCATATTAAAAAAATGAATTTAATAAAAAATTGCAGAATTTGTACTTCTATTACTACAAAAGACAACCAATGATACGCACGTCAGAAAAAAAATTGTGAATTATAGGCAGCGCGAAGATGAACTTTGCATTTAAACGTTTGTCGTAATGAAAGGAAAGCAATCATGAAAAAATTAGGTCTTATCTCTGTAGTACTTGCTGGTGTTGCTCTTACAGCTGTTGGTTGTGCATCAGAAGCTGGTTTAAACGCTTCTGGTTCTGCTCAAACAAGTGCTAGCCCATCTGGCGTACATGCTGGTGCTGGTATCGATGCAGGTGTTTCTGGTCAAGCACAACCTGGTCAAGTAGACGCTGGTGCTTCTGGTTCAGTTTCAGGTTCTGCAACTGCTCAGTAATACACTGCTAAAAATAAGAGATATGAGTTTATAGAACATATATGTTCATGATGCCGATACATATATGAAATGAGCTGCTACTCATTTTTCTATAAATTAGAGAGAATTTATATTCCTCAAAAAAGCCCCAGAAGACTTATCTCTTTGGGGCTTTTTATATCTTAGTGAGTTTAATCATCGTGACGATAATCTCGACGATCATGATCTCGATTTTCTACCCGTTTTTTATCCCAATCACGGTGCCTTTTTTCCCATTCACGACGATTTTTTTCTTGTTCACGAATGTCTTTACGTTGTTGTTCATATACTCGTTGACGCTCTTCCCAACGTTTTCGTTCCCAATCATTATATCGACGTTGATCATCACGATCATAGCGACGATCATGATCATGGTAACCATATCCGCCACCACGATAATAAGGATCATCTGGATAAGCAACACAGCCTACAGTTAAAAGACTGGTTGCTAACATAGTAACAACTAGTTTTGCTGACATAGCAGTCCCTCTTTTTGTCTGTTAACAATAATTGGCAAAAAAGTCCTGTTTTAATCGACAGATTTGTTAATGACATTTGCTATAAATCAGATTAGCGTAGATTGGTTTTTACCTTTGTATCTTGATTGCATGAGTTGTATGCGAATATAGTCAAACAACAAAGAATTCTGTAGAAAATATGAAGGATAAGAGGGATTCAAGGAGACAGGCATGACAGCATTTAATCAAAAAATTCAAACATTGCTAGATAAGGGACAAGGCCCTGCTGCTCGAGCACTTGATAGGTTACCCCGACTAGCCCAAGAGTCTCTCGCTAAAATTTTAGGATATTCTTATCAATACCCAGATCTCGATTCATTTACGAAATGCATGATGGCTGTGCAAATCAAACAGGGGAGAGTGGGTTTCATTGGCTCTGATCCGATTCAATCAAGAAGAATGTTTGATGCACAAATGCAGGCCATACGTCAAAAACCAACTTATATTGAATCAGTAGAAGATATTCGTCTTCCACTACAAAGCGGCACAATCTTTGCCAGACATTATCATCCGACTCCTAATAAGAAACTGCCATTAATCGTGTTTTATCACGGGGGTGGTTTTGTTGTAGGTGGTTTAGATACTCATGATGAAGTTTGTCGTTTATTAGCAAAATATGCAAAAGTACAGGTCCTCAGTATCGACTATCCTCTTGCTCCGGAAGTTTCACCACAACATTTAATTCAGTCATGTGAAGATGCATTAGCATGGGTTTATCAAAATCGCAGACAATTAAAAATATTAAAAAATAGAATTGCGGTTGCAGGGGACAGTGCAGGAGGAAATATTAGTACTGTTGTAGCGCAAAGATCAGTAAATAAAGCTTATGCACCACAAGCACAATTACTTATCTATCCAACAGTAGATTTTAAAAGCAGACATCCTTCTTTTTATGCCTATAACGAAGGATTGGTTTTAACAAATACCGATATTGATTACGTCACACAATATTATGCAACTCAGCATAATGTAGAACTTGATGATCCAATTATTTCACCCACCTATGGCAACCTAAAGAAAAATCCACCAGCTTTTGTGATTACAGCTGGACATGATGTCCTACATGATGAAGCGAAAATATATAGTCATAAATTAAGACAAAATGGCGTAAAAATGTATTACGAAGAGTTTCCGGAACAGACTCATGGTTTTATTAACCTGACTCCAATTTCTAGAAAAGCCAAACGTCATACTATCGAAATTAGTAAAAACTTCAGAAAATTTTGGGATAAAAATAGTTAAGTAAATTCAATAATCCATGTTTCACGTGGAACATGGATTAAATAAACAAATAGACTTAAAAATTCTTAATAAATAGTCACTAGAATTCTTCGCTGTAGATGATTAAATTTAATAATTATCTTTTTATAAAACTTATTGTAGGAAAATATGAAAAAGTTATTGATGTTGTTTTGTCTAGGTCTAAGTAGTCACTCAGTATGGGCTAATAGCTTAGTTGAGATGCAAACAAATTTAGGCAACATCGAAATAGAGTTGTATGACGATAAAGCACCGATTAGTGTGAATAACTTTAAAAGCTATATAAAGTCTGGTTTTTATAAAGAAACAATTTTTCATCGTGTGATTCCTGGTTTCATGGCACAAGGGGGTGGCATGACTGCAAATATGCAGGAAAAGACAACACGAGCACCTATTAAGAACGAAGCAGGAAATGGTATTGCAAATACACGTGGTACTTTAGCGATGGCTCGTACATCAGATCCAGATTCAGCTACTAGCCAATTTTTTATAAATGTCGCAGATAATAAATTTCTTAACCGTTCACCGGGAAATCCGGGATATGCCGTTTTTGGTAAAGTTGTAAAAGGAATGGATGTAGTAGACCGTATTGTTCAGGTTCCTACATCAAACTATGGCATGCATCAAAACGTACCAAAACAGCCTATAAAGATTGTAGATATAAAGATCAAAACAATGGGAAAATAAATTAAATATATGAATCAATAACTTAAATTATTTTTTAAATTTATTTGACTGAAAAAGAACCGGTCGAGCATGGATATTTATAAAAGTGCTTGCGTACCGGTTTTTTTTCCCTATAATGCACTCATCCCGACGCGATACACAAGAATATCTTAGCTTACAGGGTTAAGATAAAAGCTTAGTATTGTGTTGGATCTGTCTCTGACGAGGAGCAGAAAAATCATTAAGAGAATTGAAGAACAACTTGTGTGGATTTTTACTGATTGATTAATCGAAATAATTTTCATTGATTGATTGGTTTAAATTACTCGAAGTTTATTTGAGCGAAATTTAAGTCAGTAATTGATGAGCCAGAATTGGCACCTTGTCTATAAATAAGGTGCAAAATGATTTTAACTGAAGAGTTTGATCATGGCTCAGATTGAACGCTGGCGGCAGGCTTAACACATGCAAGTCGAGCGGGGGAAGGTAGCTTGCTACCGGACCTAGCGGCGGACGGGTGAGTAATGCTTAGGAATCTGCCTATTAGTGGGGGACAACATCTCGAAAGGGATGCTAATACCGCATACGTCCTACGGGAGAAAGCAGGGGATCTTCGGACCTTGCGCTAATAGATGAGCCTAAGTCGGATTAGCTAGTTGGTGGGGTAAAGGCCTACCAAGGCGACGATCTGTAGCGGGTCTGAGAGGATGATCCGCCACACTGGGACTGAGACACGGCCCAGACTCCTACGGGAGGCAGCAGTGGGGAATATTGGACAATGGGCGCAAGCCTGATCCAGCCATGCCGCGTGTGTGAAGAAGGCCTTATGGTTGTAAAGCACTTTAAGCGAGGAGGAGGCTACTTTAGATAATACCTAGAGATAGTGGACGTTACTCGCAGAATAAGCACCGGCTAACTCTGTGCCAGCAGCCGCGGTAATACAGAGGGTGCAAGCGTTAATCGGATTTACTGGGCGTAAAGCGCGCGTAGGCGGCTAATTAAGTCAAATGTGAAATCCCCGAGCTTAACTTGGGAATTGCATTCGATACTGGTTAGCTAGAGTATGGGAGAGGATGGTAGAATTCCAGGTGTAGCGGTGAAATGCGTAGAGATCTGGAGGAATACCGATGGCGAAGGCAGCCATCTGGCCTAACACTGACGCTGAGGTGCG
>NZ_JEYB01000034.1:0-41364 GCF_000582255.1 Acinetobacter sp. 1566109
TTTTCATCCTTATACTGACTGGCGGCAATATCGGCATTAATCACCCCCACACCAAACAAATTCTTGGCGAAACCTGTTCCTACGTTGGAAAGACCATCTGTTGAGGCTTCCACACCCCCACTTAAGGTTAGTGAATTGCTATAACCATAACGAATTGCACCAGAGGCAAAGGTGGCATCATCATAATCGTTTGAGTACAGCCCATAGTTATAGCGTGGAACCCCAACATCTACTGAAAACTCATTTATGCCTTTTGCCAGAATCTTCGATGAAAAGTAGTAAGGCTTTTTAGTAATGATTTGCTGACCTGTGGCATCAGTCGTCACCAGTGTGACTTCATTTCCTGAAATAAACGGCAGCTGTTTAATGTCAAATGGGCCTGACGGAACAAGGCCTGAATAAATCTTTTGCTGGTTAACGTATAAGTCCAGTGTTGAAGGCAGTGCCGCCGAACCGGAAAATTGCGGCAACGCCGAGGTAACAATATCACCACGCTGGGTATAGGCACTCGACCACTGCAAACCGGCAAGACGCACACTACTGCCCCAGTCCGAGCTGTTAGAAATAAAGTCACCTAGGGTATATATCCTGACTTTTTCAGGGTCTACATATTGCCATTTACTTTCCAGACGCACCCACTTCTCATGGCTATAGCTCGTTTCATTACTACCGTTATATAAAACGCCTGATGAAAAGTTACCGAGTGCACTATTAAAAATTCCTTCAGCTGAACCTGAGAAAATACTCTCATCATTGGTTATAGTGTGGTACAGGCTGTAGTTCAGGATTGCAGCATTTAAGGGTTTCATTTTCAGCAAGTTAGTGTTTGTAGTCGATTGACCATTTAAGTCAACAGAATAGTCACTCAACATGCTCGAAGGAACTTGTAAGTTTAAAGATTGCTCATTTTCCAGATATTTAAACTGGATTCCTTTAAGTTCATTAATACATACCCATTGGCTATCTGGAATATGCTCATCCATTTTCACTCTTAGCGTTTTTAAGTCGCCAGAACGAATATATAACTTTCCGTCCTTAGATTGTTTTACGGAAAACAAATCTTCTGAAGGATTAGAGTTAATAGAAATATTTAAAAATAACTGAATAAAATTAAGATTTTGCTCCTGTCCATTTGTCTTTTCCTGCGTATATTTATTATTGCCATCTATAGATTCAGGAACACTTGGAATCAAAGTATTCGTATGATCTACTAATTGTTCAGCAAATGAATGCGCTGGAAAGTACGCAACACATAAGACACCTATAATATATTTCATATAAGCCTCTTAAAGTGTGGTTTTCTTACCATTTACTGTCAGAGAAATACTATATTTATGATTTGGCTGATATGTAAAATTACTAATTGAATAACTTTTTGCTTGCTTTGCAAGAATATAGCCATTCACTGTATTTACCTTAATCGGATAACTCTTATTCTCTGTGTTATCTACAAGGGTTAAATCATTTAACAGTGCATGTCGATTCCCAACATTATTAATATTTAGGGAAGGTTCTTTTTGATGAGTATCAATTTTCCAATTTAGTTGAGTAATCGCATCTTTATTGACAACAAATACAGGTAATGACGAACGAAGCAATACATTTACACCTTGAGAAGCTTTTCGGCTATCAACAGGTTTGGGTAATTCATCAATAATAATACGGTAAGTTTTTTCACCAGAAATAGGCTCTGGATTAATTCTAACTACCCGTAAATTATAAGACTCATTAGGCTTTAGCTTTAAAAAAGGTGGACTAATATTGATTTCATCTGTAGGCGTTAATTGATCTTGCCCATTATTTTGAGTCCATTCAAATATACGTACCTGTAAATCAGCACTTTCATTTGACTGATTATATAAACTAATTGAAGATGCTTTCTGATGGCTTAAAATTTCCACTGTTACTGGTGAAAGACGGATTGTAGCTGCGTTAATAATGGTAGATAAAGATAAGAATAATCCCGTAATAATAAAAATATTTTTTTTCATGTTTTACTCAAATATATATCTTTTAATATATTAGCCCTTTCAAAAGGGCTAACAGTTTTTCTAATTTATACAAATTAATAAGTTACCGTTATTGTCACCGTATCAACATAGCTACCCGCACTTGGCAACGCTGAACCAGCAGGAATACGACCATATACGTTTACTGTTTGTACCGCACCACTCCCTGTACCACTATAAGCGGTTGTAGCAATTCCAATTGCAGTAGCACGTCCTGTATCTGAATATAAGTTATAAGGGATATATTCATTACTTGTTGCACCACCAATCATACGACGTTGGGTCGTTTGAGCATTTTTGCCGCCATCGAAAGCTAGAGTCCATGGCACAGTATTGTTACAAAGGACTTTAATTGAGGTACCTCCGGTCGTCGTGGTATCAGCATCTTCGTTAGTTGCGAGAGAGCTTAAAGTACCAAAGTCCAAAACAGCATTTGTGGTTGTACCTGTTGCAGATGTATTCAGGACACAACTATTTGTTACTGTCGCCTTAACAGTTAATGTCCCCGTTGCTGTAGCGGCGTTTGCTGCATTAAAAGAAAATAATCCTACAGCAATTGCCGATAAATAAAAAAAAGTCTTTTTCATGTCTAAAACCTTTTAAACTAAATTGTCGAATTAATAGATATAAAAAAATTAACTCTTATCCTTACAATCATTTTTATTTGACTGCTCTTTTAAAGCTTATTTTTTATCCTATTTTAGTCATCATACATAAAAATAATTAAAATGTATGAGTATGTTTTTATTTTTATTTCTATTTAATAAAATACCATTACACCAACTAACAAAACATTAACAAAAGTTAACAATCAAAATTACAAGAATTTGAATTATTTAAAATTAATAAATTACTATTAAAATTTATTTCCTAAATTTTAAATAAATATGTCAAAAATTTAGGTCTTTTAGATAAAAACCATAAGGATTAAAATTTAACTATACTATTTTTTGTCACATTAAAAGATATATTTAAAATAAATCATTAAAAACTCACTTTAACTAAAATAAATTATAGAGCGTATATAATTCTAATTTTTATGATGGGTAATATCGAACACTCTTTATTATGAAATTTATATAAAAATAAAGGCCTCTTAAGAGGCCTTTATTAAGTATATTTAAATAATTAAATACTCAACATACTATTTAAAGTTTCAGAAACATTTTTAGATTTCACTTTAGGCTGCAAGGCTTGTAAAGCCAGTTGCACTTGAGTGCGCTGAGGTTCTGCAAGCGTATACCAACGAGATAACACTTGTAATAAGCGTGAACCTAAAATCGGGTTTTTCTCGTCCAGATATTCTGCAAGATGAATAAAGTGAGCCACACCAAAGCCCCAAGTATTTTCAGGGTTATTTGACAAACCACCACTCACGGCGCGAATACGGTTTGGCGTAGTTAAGTCATAATCAGGATGTTGAGTTAAGTACTCAATTGTCTCAACTGTCGCATTTGGGTTTGCTGCCTGAATCATAAACCATTGGTCTAAAGACAATGCTTCGTCTTTAAAGCGATTATAGAAATCAGCAAGGGCTTCTTGTGCTTGAGGCGCATTTTGCCACACTAGTACACGTAGCGCACCTAAACGTTCAGACATATTGCCTGTGCTTTGATATTGCTCGTAAGCCAATTCAAACGCACTTTGGTCGCCCTGTCGCGCCATCATCATAAGCATAATGTTCTTTAATGCACGTACACCCATCGCTAAAGAAAATTCTTTTTGCAAGTCTGGGTCCAGGGTAAGGTAAGTCTCTTTCCAGAATGAACCCAAATCTTGTGCTAAACGATTCAGCAAGGCTTCACGTTTTACATGAATATCGGCTGGTGCATAGTTTTGATCAATACGACTACCCAAATAACCTTCAGTTGGTACATCAAATAAACGGGATGCTAAAAGTGGATCACGACCAACTAAATCAGGCAATGTACTTTGAATAGCTTGAATATAAGTATCCGCAGAGTGATCTTCTAACAAAATACGTTCAAGCAAGGTTTGTGTTGCTTGCCATTGGTTAAAACCATTTGTTTCATGCTGAATCAAGAATGCTAATTCTTCATCACTGTAATCGAATATCAGATTTACAGGTGCAGAGAAGTTACGTAATAGCGATGCAACTGGTTGCTCAGTCACACCTGTAAACTCGATAGTAGCTTCATCTTGGTCAAACAAATACACGCCATCTTTAACACCATTTACAAATAGGCTGTCGCTATGAAGTGTATATTGCTCACCTGTTTTAGCATTAAATAGCGCCAACGCTACAGGAATCGGAACAGCTTTTAAGTTTGGATATTTAGGATGTGCTTTTAGGCTTTGTTTAAAACTTAAACGGTAAGTTTGTGCTGCTGCATCATACTCACCTTTCGCTTCAAGCTTTGGTG
Source organism: Acinetobacter sp. 1566109 (assembly GCF_000582255.1). Taxonomy (NCBI): domain Bacteria; kingdom Pseudomonadati; phylum Pseudomonadota; class Gammaproteobacteria; order Moraxellales; family Moraxellaceae; genus Acinetobacter; species Acinetobacter sp. 1566109. The sequence goes on from NZ_JEYB01000034.1 coordinate 4,394, forward strand.
TACCTGGTTGGTTATACCAAGTTAAGAATGCAGATAAATCGACACCTGAACCTGCTGACAATGCTGCAACCCAGTCTTCTACAGTTACGGCTTGTCCATCATGACGGCGGAAATATTCATCCGTTCCCTGACGGAATTTTTCTTTACCTAGTAATGTCGACATCATGCGGTTAATTTCCGCACCTTTTTCATAAACAGTCGCTGTATAGAAGTTATTAATTTCTACAAAGTGGTCTGGGCGTGGAGGGTGCGACAATGGACCTGCATCTTCTGGGAATTGATGCGATTTAAGAACAGCGACATCGTCAATACGTTGAACCGCAGCAGATTGTAAATCTTCCGAGAAAGATTGATCACGGAATACAGTTAAACCTTCTTTTAAGCACAACTGGAACCAGTCACGGCAAGTAATACGGTTCCCTGTCCAGTTGTGGAAATATTCATGGGCAATCACAGACTGTACACGCATAATCGCTGCGTCAGTTGTATATTCTTCATCGGCAAGTACACATGAGGTATTAAAGATATTTAAACCTTTATTTTCCATTGCACCCATGTTGAACTGGCTCACCGCCACAATCATATAGTTGTCGAGATCATAAGCACGGCCGTAGTGTTCTTCATCCCAACGCATAGAATGCTTTAATGCTTCCATCGCGATATGGCATTTTGGAATATCTTTCTCAATCGCATAGATTTCTAAAGCGACATCACGCCCTTCTGAAGTGGTATATCGGTCTTTAAGAACAGCTAAATCACCAATCACACAAGCAAACAAATAACTTGGCTTTTTAGTCGGGTCTTGCCAGATCGCAAAGTGACGGTTTTCACCAACTTCACCTGTTTCAAGCAAGTTACCGTTAGCAAGTAATACCGGATATTTTTTGTCTGCTTCTACACGTGTAGTAAAAACTGAAAGTACGTCTGGACGGTCTGGATAGAAGGTAATTTTGCGGAAACCTTCAGGCTCATTTTGCGTTACAAACAAGTCACCAGCTTTATATAAACCTTCAAGCTGAGTGTTGGTTTCAGGGTGAATAATAACTTGAGTTTGTAAAATGACTTCATCTGGTGCATCAGTGATCACCAGTTGTTCACTATCGAGTGAATATTGTGCAGGAGTAAGATCTTGTCCATTGAGCTGAATAGATTGCAACTCAAGATCACGGCCCAATAGCACCAAGTCTCCGGCAGTTTGACGCTTCATGACCAATGTTGAATCAACAATTGTTTTATCGTCATAGACTTGAATATCAAGATTAATTGATTCAACCAAGAACGCAGGTTTTTGATAATCTTTTAAATAAACTGTTTGATCTGCCTGAACTGGAGGCTGCGCCGCAATATTCATCTTTATTCCTTATATACTTTTCGGAAACCGTAGTACGAATTTTATGAATTTGATCATATACATTCATACATACTATGTTTGTTTACCTTTATAAAATTAATGGGACTTCATTTATACATTTCAAATTAGAATCGTCTTTTATTAGCACAGATTAGACCAAAATTACGATAATCGCTGCTTATATAATCAATCTATACAATAAAAATAAAACTACTTTCGCTTTTAACATTTTTGAGGAGCTGCTTACATTTTGGGCATGGTTCTTGCCTTATCAAATATACCAGTATAAGTATTTCAATCAGAACAAGAGGAACTCACTATGGAATTAAAAACTTATTTACATCGATTAGAAAATATTAAAGCGATTCATGATCTAGATGCAGCAGGACTCGACCATCATGTGATTGCCGTGTTCTTGTCTGCCGAAGGTATTTCAATGACTGCTCAGGAGGTAACCACTATCGTTAATACTTATGACGCCTTAGGTAAAGTGAAATTACCAAGTAAAAAAGTGCAGGCACTTATCAATGCCAAAAAACTTGGACAAAATGATGAGACCTTACCGTGCCCTGTTTAATCTTAACTTTTAACCTCTTATGAAAACCTAAAGTCAAAACAAAGACTTTAGGTTTTCTATTTTTGCACCAAACAAAAAGACAATCACAGCTATCGGCAATGCGGCTGTGTATAATAGGTCAGTCATGATTAATTTAAATGTTCGGAGCGAAATGGCCTTACAAATTCTACAAAAACAGCTAGATGAAAGTAGCCATTGCCCTCTCTGCCAAGCGTCGATGTATTGGGTAGATGCCGAACAATTTGAGCAAGACGTTCAATTTCATGAATGTAGCCATTGCCAACATCGTGTATTTAAAGACACGAAAATGACGTGCCACTGTGATCAATGCACAAAACAAAGAAAGAAACTTTTACAGCAAACCCGCCTACAAGAACAACGCCAATTTAAATCAAAAGACCAACCACAACGCAGTCTGGAACAACTGAGTTTTTTACATAAACTTTTTTTACTAAGCCTACTTGATGACTATGCTCGTGATGACATTGCACATGACGAATACATTCATTGGGACCAAATAAAATATCAGCCGATTACCCCCAACTGGATGTTCCAAAGCCATCTGATTAAACAGCTTCATAAAGATGGGATTTTAAATGCACAAGATCAAACCGATGAACCACAGTGCTTTTATTTAAATATTCGTCTAGATGGTTATAACGACCCAAGTTTATTTAGTGTAGCTCAGCAACTACGCCACTGGTTCTATGAAAACCTAAGTCTTGGTATTCCATTTCGTAGTGCCGATGAAGTGAAAGATGTGCTGTTTCAGGTGCTCTACCAAGAAATTATTCAGTTCACTCAGTTCTACTGCCGAACTTGGGGTATCCAAATTGCAGGAAGCTCTAATTTTCAAGCCTTTTGCTACCGTTTAATGGACTCATTGGCAATTGGACAAATTTATTATCTTATTCAGACTGCACTTGAATACCTTTATAAACAAAAGGCGCTACAGCCACGAAATGAAAAGTTTATTAACACCAATTTATTAAAGAAAACTTTAGAGCAATATCGGGAACGGGCTTTGGCTGAAAAGTGGGAAACTTCAATGTTGCCACGTCCTTACAATATTCCTTACAGTAAAATGAGCCACATATTGTTTAACCGCTTTTTAGGTTATGACGAACAGATTTTTGTACAACCTGTATGGAAAGCATGGCGAAAAATCGAACCTCGGTTAAACTTTTACTCGGTTAAACGTTGTATGTACTGTGGTTCAAATGATCTAAGTGTTGACTATGATGCAGCAGATTATGTGTCGTTGATTTGCCAAAACTGTAAACATCAAGATCACTATTTTACACGTTAAATTTCTTATCTCTGGCTTAATAAGGATTATCAGATGACTTCGACATCCAACCTCATTGAACAGGTGATTGAAGCTTGGCAAAACATGCAGGCAAAAACGCCTCTTGTGCAATGTATTACCAACAGCGTTGCTGCCAACTATACAGCCAATGTGTTACTCGCTTCCGGTGCTTCACCTGCCATGATTGATAATCCTTATGAAGCAGAAAGCTTTACCAAAATTTCATCGGCTTTAAGCATTAATTTGGGTACACCGACTTCAGAGCAAATGCAAGCCATACAAATCTCTGCTAAGACCGCACAGCTTAATGAAGTACCGTGGGTACTCGATCCGGTGGGCTACGGACCAATTTTAGCTTGGCGCAGTCAAATGACAGACGAGCTTTTGCAGTTCAAACCAAACGTTATACGTGGTAATGCCTCAGAAATTAGCACGCTTGCAGGCAATCAGGTTCAATCAAAAGGTGTAGACAGCACTTTAAGCAGTGACCAAGCTTATCAACAAGCTTTTTCACTCTTAACACATGCAAGCTGTATCGCTATTTCAGGTGAATCAGATTACATTTTATCTAACGAAATAGATGCTGTGATTCAAGTAAATGGTGGAAGCCCGTTACAACCCAAAATTACCGCAACTGGCTGCGCTTTGGGTGCATTAATTGCAGCCTATAGCGCTGTGACAACACCAACTATTGCAGCTCTTTCAGCTCATATTCATTTTGCAATTGCAGGTAAACTTGCTGCAAATCAAGCACAAACGATGGGTAGTTTTAGTAGCATATTTATGGATTATATCCATATGCTAGATGCTAACCTGATTGAGCAATATGCAGATATCAAACTTTTAAATAAACAGGCATAACCTAAGTTATGCCTGAATGACACTAGACTCACTTTAAAAGTAAGTAGATATCTGTCACAAGGTCACATTCATTCACATCATGCACAAAGTTATGATAGTGAAAGAAAACCGGATAATCCCCTGCCTCTTCTGGTTGCTCAGGTAACCAGTTTCTAAAGATGTAATAGACGCTATCTTTAATCTGGTCATGGCTACCCAAATGTCTTACGGTTGCATAACGCCCCGCAGGAATTTCACCTGTCTGTACACCGTAAGTATTTTCAGGTACAGCCTTTTCAATTGAACCGGCAATATCAAATCGAAACTCATCAGATAGAGTCTGTTCAGGGTCAGCAAAAGGAATACCATAAGTTCTAGACTTGGTCACTGGTGACAAACCTGTTTCTTTGCGCCAAGCAATAAAACGTGCAGCCGTTTCAAAGACTTTATCAGGGCTTCCTAAATGCGATAAATACGCAATCTTTTCAGCAGGTCGCTCAACAATATTTACATTCATTTTTAACTCACTTTTCGGAATCGTAAAAACAAACTTCTGATGCCAAGATTCCCAGTCCGGTTTATCTCTAAAAGCTCGAGGAGTTTGATCAAATGAACGCTTAAATGCACGAGTAAATGCCTCTGGACTATCAAACCCTGCTTGTAATGCAATCTCAACAATCTTGAGATCAGGTTCAAAAGCCAATTGAAAAGAGGCCCGCTTTAAACGAGAAAGTTGAATAAACTTCATCACATTTAAACCAATATGAATGGCAAAAATGCGATGAAAATGGAACTTAGATAAAGCTGCGATCTGACTCAATCGATCAACATCTAGGTCTTCATCTAGATGTCTTTGAATATAATCGCAAACCAGTTGCAGCTTTTGTGTATATACAGCCATACATTCATGTCTGTTCATTCGATAGCACTACTTTTACATAGTGCTCATCGCTATTCTTGATCGAAATTGCGTTTTTTAGAATTATACAACTTGCTTAAAATAATCGTCTCTTGGCATGTCGATAAGCTCAACACACAATTGAATTTCTTTATTAAACTCTTGTGGTAGATATTTTTTGTTGCTGAGCGCCGCTAATAACTGCTCACCCACAAGCTGTTTTTGTTCAGCAGTTCTTCCCGACAAAATATAGGCTTTTACATGGATATAGGCTTGATCAACCCCTAAGCCAATCAGAAAAACTTCATCTTTACGTGCACGGCTTTTGATGTCTTCTGGACTAAACAACTCTGTTTCAATCAGCGTGGTATTAATTTCTTCAAGTAATTGTTTTGCATTTAGTCCAGTTAAGTTATCTGAATAATCAACTACAACGTGCGGCATAGCCACCTCAATTTATATAATAAGTCATTAAGCCCATTGAACTTTATTCAATAAATAATAAAGCTAATCGAACTTGATCATATCCCATTCGAGGGCTAGTTGCTTCAACAATTGGTCTTAGTTTGATCGAACCATCATCAGAAAAATGATCTGGATTTTGACGCTTTTTCAACTTCTTATAAATTTTACGGACTTCTTCGACCACTTCTTCACCTGGGTGAGCAACCGAAATATCTAGTTTTTGCTCTTTATGCAGTCGAGCCAAGTGATTAATAATAGTTGCTGGTGTTAGACCACGTTCATGCGCGATATCTTCAATTTCGTAACCTTCTTCAAACAAGACACGTGTCTCGTCTAGCGTTGCCGTAGCATAATTTTGCTTACCACCTTTTGCGAGTTTCTTCTCATTACGAGAAATCTCGGTTTCATTTAAGGTGCCGCCACAGTGACGGATAAAGGCTTTGTGCTGGGCGGTTAAATCGACATCAGCAAAATTATCTTCCGCTTCAGCCGATAACTCCTGAAAACGGCGATCAGCTTTTACAGCAAGACTATCTAGCTCTAAGGCCTGCTCATTAAATCCTAATAATTTTAATCCTGTTAAAGATTTCAAACGTGAGAGCGCAACATAACCTTGCCCTTTTTCAAAGGTATGCATCAGGTTAATTTCAGCAGCCTCCAAAGTCATACCTTGGCTTTTATGAATGGTAATCGCCCAAGCTAAACGAAGTGGAATTTGCTGGAAACTTGCAATGACTTTTCCGGCTTCATTTTCAATTGACCATGTTTCCGGTGCGACCAGCAAAGTTGTACCGTCAGTTAATTTTACTTTTGGTAATAACCCGTTTTCGTCATCTTCTTCAAAACCGATCACCTCACCTAAACTTCCGTTGATATAACCCATATCAAAGTTGTTTTTTACAAACATGACTTTGGCATGCTTTTTCAAAGTAAGTTCTTCTGGTGCACGAACTGAGGATTTTAAAGTTTCTAATAGTTTTTCATTACCATCTAAAACTGCATTAAATTGATGTCCTTCATTATCAATTTCATTTAAGTGCTGATAATTGATATTGTCGACATCCATATTGTGCGTATAAAGACGAGTAAATGTCTCACCAATGTCATGTGCACGTGATTGATGTAAAGCTTGCAAATGTTCAGCTTGAATACTTTGCGCACGGATGGCATTTAAAATCTGATTTAAAATTTCATCGTCTTGACGGTGCTGTTCTGTTAAATAGCATACGCGGAATTTAGCTTCGACCCATGCATCTGACATAAAACAGAATTTGTCACGGTTGGCTTCACCATTACGGCCTACAGGTGGCAACTGAAAAAAGTCTCCAGCCACAATCACTTGAATGCCACCAAAAGCTTCATCACTTTCTTTAAAATATTTTAAAACCTGATTGACCAGATTGAGCTGCTTCGCATGTAGCATCGAGATTTCATCAATGACGAGAACTTGCGCATTTTCAAGGTGTTCCTTGAGATATTTACGCTCTTTCATACGTTTTAGATCGTCGTCAGTTAACTGATCTTTAATGCCGATGCCCGCCCACGTATGAATGGTCATACCGTTCATATGCGTTGCAGCAATACCTGTCGATGCTGTAATCGCTACAGGCACTTTACGTGCTTTTAGATATTGAATGTACTGATTGAGTGTATAGGTTTTCCCTGCACCAGCCGAACCGGTTAAAAAAACATTTTCACCTGCTTTGAGCAGTTTAAGTGCAGTTTCCTGTTTCATAATCTCATATGTACATCTTCAACAGCCCATAGCTTAACGATTTTCCCGAAAAAATTAAATGAATGCGCCAAATTTTATATAAAGTCATTAAAAATCAACAATTAAAACTTAAGTAATATTTGGTAGTTTTTTGGTAGGTAGGAAAATAATCTACACATCACAATACTAAGCCCATGGTGAGGCTCACCTGTAATAACAAACAATGGATTTATGGAAAAAGGAATCACTCCATGGCTTTTAAAAATATTGCAGATCAAACAAACGGTTTTTATATTCCTTGCGTATCACTCTTTGGTCCAGGATGTGCCAAAGAAATTGGTACAAAAGCACAAAATCTCGGCGCAAAAAAAGCATTAATTGTGACCGATGAAGGGCTATTTAAATTTGGCGTTGCAGATCTTATTGCAAGCTATTTAACCGAAGCAGGCGTAGCGAGCCATATTTTCCCGGGCGCGGAACCTAACCCAACCGATATTAATGTTCACAATGGCGTAAAAGCCTATAACGACAATGGGTGTGACTTTATTGTCTCGCTAGGCGGTGGTTCATCTCATGACTGTGCAAAAGGAATTGGTTTGGTCACTGCAGGTGGTGGTCATATTCGTGACTACGAAGGCATCGATAAAAGTAAAGTACCAATGACACCACTGATTGCAGTGAATACAACGGCAGGTACTGCATCTGAAATGACTCGCTTCTGTATTATTACCAATACAGACACTCACGTAAAAATGGCAATTGTTGACTGGCGTTGTACCCCACTTATTGCTATCGATGACCCGAAACTCATGATTGCAAAACCAGCAGGTTTAACAGCAGCAACTGGTATGGATGCGTTAACCCATGCGGTTGAAGCATATGTGTCTACGGCGGCAAACCCAATTACCGATGCGTGTGCTGAAAAAGCAATCACCATGATTAGTCAATGGTTACAGCCTGCTGTCGCAAATGGTGAAAACATTGAAGCACGTGATGCAATGAGTTATGCACAGTACTTGGCTGGTATGGCATTTAACAATGCATCTTTAGGTTATGTCCATGCAATGGCTCACCAGTTAGGCGGGTTCTATAACCTACCTCACGGTGTATGTAACGCAATCTTGCTACCACATGTTTGTGAATTTAACTTAATTGCTTGTCCAGATCGTTATGCAAAAATCGCGGAGTTAATGGGTGTAAATACGCAAGGTCTCACCGTAACAGAAGCTGCATATGCTGCAATTGATGCCATCCGTAAACTGTCTTCTCCAATTGGTATCCCATCTGGCTTAACAGAACTTGGCGTAAAAACCGAAGACCTCGCGGTGATGGCCGATAACGCTCAAAAAGATGCATGTATGCTGACCAACCCTCGTAAAGCAAACCATGCACAAGTTGTGGAGATTTTTAAAGCCGCTCTTTAATACTGATGTAACGGTATGTTCCTGTAGTAAGTCAAATCCCTCCGACCGTTGACTTACTTTTTGGGAATACTTAGCTCCAGCGGTATTCCCTTTTTTTAAAACCTATACTCCAACCTTCTCTAAACCTGATTGACAATTTGCCCATTTCATTGAAGGATACTCAACATGACTTAATGACAATAGCTCGATAAAAATGAATACATCTACAGCTAAACACAATTATGCCCCAGATATTTTAGGTGCCGGCTACGAACAGCTAACACTCAACTTTCCAGATGATTATGAAGGTAAAGTTATAGCCACCTTAGTTCGTAAAAAGGCCACTCAGCCAACTCAAAAAGCCGTACTTTATATTCATGGTTTTTTAGATTATTTCTTTCAAACTGAAATGGCCGAGCAATTCAATGCGCATGGCTATGACTTCTATGCACTCGATTTAAGAAAATATGGCCGCTCAAAGTTGCCTCATCAAATTTTCTACAATGTGCTTGATTTAAATGAATATGATGCCGAAATTACTCAAGCATTAGAGATCATTGGCCAAGAAAAACATACACAAGTATTACTCGCAGGTCATTCGACTGGCGGTTTGACAGCAACGCTTTATGCTACTCATCATCCAGATCATCCACTTATTAAAGCACTATGGGCGAATAGTCCGTTTTACGACTTCAATTTAAGTTTAGTTGAAAAGAAATTTGGTATTCCAATGCTCAGTCGAGTAGGAAAATATCTGCCTAAAGTTAAATTTCCAAGCAAACTTAACAAATGGTACACCACCAGTCTTCACAAACAACTTAAGGGTGAATGGGACTTCAACCTGGATTGGAAACCGACCTCTGCCCCTACAGTTCAACTTAGCTTTCTACATGCGATTCATACAGCACAAAAAGAAATTCACCACGGCGTTAAGCTAAACGTCCCCGCACTGATTATGCATTCGCACCAAACTAAAAATCCTCGTAAATGGGGACCAGATGCAACCCAAAGTGATGTTATTTTAGATGTTAAAGACATTGCGAAATTCGGTAAAAAAATAAAGGGTGATGTTTCGGTTGTCTCTATTCACAATGGCTTACACGATTTAGTCCTTTCGGCCCAGCCAGTGCGGAATCAAGTCTATCAACAACTATTCCAGTGGCTGGATCAAAAAATCACCTAACTTAGCTTAGGCGAGTCAATATATTTCACCAGCAGTTGATGCGCAGGATGTTCACTCGGTAATAATTCCATAAGACGTTCTACCGCATCGATTGCTTCGGGAAAATGAGCTAAATGTTTGAGTAATAAATCCGTTTCTTGGGTTTTAAAAATTGCATCGCTCAAGCGTGACTCAAGGCAGTCGCGCCATGCACACAGAAACGGACTTTCGGTTTTTGCCAGAAAAACACCGGTATAAAGCTGTAAAGCAGAAGCCGCATATCCTGCATCGAGTGCTTGTTCAGCTTGTAAGAAATCGGCTTCAACATGCACAAGTAGCCGATATGGGCGTGAACCAAGCAAACCGCCTAAAATATCTCGTAGTTGAGACATTTCAGCCTTAAGCGTACCCATGCTGACTTTGCGCTCACCATAGAGTGCCTGATAAAGATGTTCTAAAGTTAAGCCATGTGGACATAGTGCCAATATGGTTAAAATTTCAATTTGCCGCGGTGTTAATAATAAACTTTTACCATTAAATTTAACTTGTGGCGTCGAAAATGCCCGAATATGTAATTGTTGGCGTTGCTGCTCTAGCAAAGCAGATTGAATAATGGATGCACAACGTTCGGCAGCCAATATTCCTAAACTATTATGATTCTTCCATGTAGTTGATAAATCAACCACACCTAGTGTTTGTTTTGAATATGGATCGATAATTGGTGCGGCATAACATACCCAATCATGAATCGACTCCATGTAATGTTCATTTGAAAAAACACAGCTTGATTGTTGAGTTTTTAAAGATAAAGCTAAGGCATTTGTACCGACAAATTCTTCACGCCACTGCCCGCCTTGTACAAAATGCACGCGTTCAGCAGCACTTTGCATTTGGGCACTGGGCGCAGTCCAAATAATAGTACTGCCTATATCACCGACAGCAATCACCATTGAAGATTGCTCTGCAATATGACGTAAGTCGTCACCACACTGACTTAAAGCCATATCTAAAGCATTTTGTGAAGCAGATTTTTTTTCGACTAATGGAGCCGCAAAGCGTTCTTTAGGAATCGCAGCAGAAGCTGATCGCTCCCATGAGCTTGCAATACTTTGGCCGAGTTTGGCAGCGTTTTGAGGAGAGAGACTATTTTGCGTGCGCAGTTGATCAATCAACGTCCGTTGCTGCAATAAATCCTTTTTTGTGAACATTTGTAAATTCCTTATATATCCACATTTCTATTCCAACCTTTCTCCAACCTTCTTCTTTATATCCTAATTATACAAAGTACGAAAGTACCTACTGACAGGGTTCTTGTTAGTCTTTAGTCCTAAAAAGCAAAGGAATATTTATATGCGCTATATCGATCCAAATCAACCAGGCTCAAAAGTTCAATTCAAATCACAATATGAAAATTTTATTGGCGGTGAATGGGTCGCACCTGTAAAGGGTGCGTATTTTGACAATGTATCTCCCGTTGACGGAAAAGCCTTTACACGTATTCCACGCTCTAGTGCCGAAGACATTGAACTCGCGCTAGATGCAGCGCACAAAGCTAAAGCAACATGGAATAAAGCATCTCCAACGGTACGCTCAAATATACTTTTAAAAATTGCCGATCGTTTAGAAGCAAATCTTGAAATGCTTGCGGTTGCAGAAACTTGGGATAACGGTAAAGCAGTCCGTGAAACTTTAGCCGCTGACCTTCCACTTGCAATCGACCATTTCCGTTATTTCGCTGGATGTATTCGTGCTCAAGAAGGCGGCATCTCTGAAATCGATGAAGATACTATCGCTTATCATTTCCATGAACCGCTAGGTGTGGTCGGACAAATCATTCCATGGAACTTCCCGATTTTAATGGCTGCATGGAAGCTGGCTCCTGCTTTAGCGGCTGGTAACTGTGTGGTAATTAAGCCAGCTGAGCAAACGCCAGTGGGTATTTTACTGGTTGCCGAACTCATCCAAGACATTTTACCGCCGGGTGTACTTAATATTGTCAATGGTTTCGGTTCAGAAGTCGGCCGCCCGTTAGCTACCAACCCACGTATTGCAAAAATCGCATTCACAGGGTCAACACAAACTGGACAAATGGTGATGCAATATGCGACCGAAAATATTATTCCAGTTACGTTAGAGCTTGGTGGTAAGTCACCGAACCTTTTCTTTGAAGATATCATGGATAAACAAGATGACTTCTTAGAAAAAACACTTGAAGGTTTTGCCATGTTTGCCTTAAACCAAGGTGAAGTATGTACTTGCCCTTCTCGTGCTTTAGTGCAAGAAAGTATTGCTGATCAATTCTTAGAGTTGGCCGTTGAACGTGTAAAACGCATTAAAACTGGTCATCCTCTCGATACTGAAACTATGATTGGTGCTCAAGCATCTTTACAACAACAAGAGAAAATCTTACGTTGTATTAATACGGGCCGCGAAGAAGGTGCAGAGCTCTTACTTGGTGGTAGTGGCCGTAAAGAAGTAGGTGACGGTTTCTATGTTGATCCGACTATCTTTAAAGGCCACAACAGCATGCAAGTCTTCCAAGAAGAAATTTTTGGACCTGTACTTGCTGTGACAACATTTAAAGACTTTGACGATGCAATCAAAATTGCCAATGACACCATGTATGGTCTAGGTGCTGGTGTCTGGTCACGTTCAGCCCATATTTCTTACCGTGCTGGTCGCGCTATTGAGGCGGGTCGTGTCTGGACAAACTGCTATAACATCTACCCTGCGCATGCTGCATTTGGTGGTTACAAGAAGTCTGGTATTGGTCGTGAAAACCATAAGATGATGCTAGATCACTATCAACAAACTAAAAACTTGTTGGTAAGTTATTCAACTAAACCAATGGGCTTCTTCTAAGTTTCGCACCAAGTTGATACCAGGCTATCAACGCTAGAAGGAAGCAAGCTCAGTAATTGTATAAAAAGCCAGTAATTTAGATTGCTGGCTTTTTTATTTAGTACAGCCAGCTCTCAAATTTTTACTATCCGGAATAAAAAAGCGTCATCTAATATTTAAAGCACATCATTTAGGCATTGCTTTTGCATTCATTCATACAAACCAACTCGCAGGAGTATTGTATGAATCAACCAGAAACAGCTTCCGTTATTTCTTCAAGTGCAGAAGTCTCATCAGCAGAATATTTTGCTCAGCGTCAACTTAAACAAGGTACCGTAGGTTGGTTACTCCTGATTGGTTTAGGCGTAGCGTATGTGATATCGGGTGATTTTGCCGGCTGGAACTTTGGTATTGCCCAAGGTGGTTGGGGTGGAATGTTCATTGCCACGGCACTCGCTGCGCTTATGTACTTATGTCTATGTCTTTCTATGTCAGAAATGTCTACCATGATGCCGACAGCAGGTGGCGGTTATAGTTTTGCACGTGCTGCCTTTGGTCCTTTCGGAGGCTACTTAACAGGTACGGCGATTTTAATTGAATACGCCATTGCGCCTGCTGCTATTGCCGTATTTATTGGCGGTTATTGCGAATCTCTATTTGGGATTAATGGCTGGATGATTTACCTCGCCTGTTATGCCATTTTTATGGGTATACATCTCAAAGGTGCCGGCGAAGCCTTGAAAATCATGTTTGCCATTACGCTAGTCGCTGCTGTTGCCCTTGTTGTGTTTATTACAGCAATGATCCCACATTTTAGTGCACAAAACCTTTTAGATATTCCCGTTAGCACAGCAACTGGTGCAAGTCGTTTTCTACCTCATGGCTATTTGGGCATCTGGGCCGCGGTTCCCTTTGCAATCTGGTTTTTCCTTGCAGTTGAAGGTGTTCCATTAGCAGCCGAAGAAGCAAAAGATCCAGCCAAATCTCTGCCACGCGGTTTAATCGGTGCAATGCTCATCTTAACCGCGTTTGCTATGCTCATTTTGTTCTTGGGTGCAGGCGCAGCAGGTGCAAGTACTTTACAAAACTCAGGTGCCCCTCTGGTAGATGCTTTAGTGAAAGTTTATGGCACCAACACTTGGCTTGCGACATTCGTAAACTTTGTGGGTTTAGCTGGTTTAATCGCAAGTTTCTTCTCAATTATCTATGCCTATTCGCGTCAAATCTTTGCATTGTCACGAGCTGGCTACTTACCGACGTCACTCTCGTTAACTAATAAAAATAAAGCCCCTTATCTCGCAATTATTATTCCGGGCATTATCGGGTTCCTGCTTTCACTTACCAAAGAAGGCGATTCACTGATTTTAATCGCGGTTTTTGGCGCAACTATTTCGTATGTGTTGATCCTTTTATCCCACATCAAATTACGTCTATCTAAACCCGATATGCGTCGCCCTTATAAAACACCAGGTGGCATTGTGACCTCAAGTATTGCACTCATTTTAGCAGTCGCTGCTGTGGTCGCAGGTTTTGTTGTTAATCCGAAAGTTTGGTTTATTGCTGCCGGCATCTATGTCGTATTTATTGCTTACTTCTTATTCTACAGCCGCTATCATTTAGTGAAAGGTACACCAGAAGAAGAGTTTGCAAATATTAAAGCTGCCGAACAAGAACTATAAAAAGGGATGCAACTATGAGTTATCGCAATATTGTCGCCAATCAACAGTATCATTTTGCTGGCCTAAAAACTTTGATGGCAAAAGCTACACCGTTACGTTCAGGCGATGAGCTAGCAGGTATAGCTGCCAGAGATGCAACCGAACATGTTGCGGCACAAATGACTTTGGCCGATGTGCCACTGAAAACCTTTTTAAATGAAGTTGTAGTCGATTATGAATCTGATGAAATTACGCGTCTGATTATTGATGAACATGACTTAACAGCCTTTGCCCCTATTTCACACTTTACAGTAGGTGATTTTCGAAATTGGTTACTTGGAGAAGATGCAACTGCCCAAAGCTTAAAAGCTTTAGCATCAGGTTTAACTCCAGAAATGGTGGCTGCTGTCAGCAAAATTATGCGCAATCAAGATTTGATTTATGTCGCCAGCAAATGTGAAGTCATTACCCAATTTCGTAACACCATTGGTTTAAAAGGTCATCTTTCTACCCGTTTACAACCTAATCACCCTACCGATGATGTGCTCGGTATTTCAGCCAGTATTTTAGATGGTTTGATGTATGGCAATGGTGACGCCGTGATTGGTATCAATCCAGCGACGGATAACCTGCATAATTTGTCAGAGCTACTGAAATTGCTTGATCATGTTATTCAGGAATATCAAATTCCGACGCAATCTTGTGTGCTCACACATATCAGCTCAGGCATTCAACTTGCTGAAAAAAATGTGCCAATTGATTTAATGTTTCAATCAATCGCTGGTACCCAACTGGCAAACGAAGGATTTGGAATTTCACTCGATTTACTACAAGAAGGATATGAAGCCACACTCGCACTCAAGCGCGGAACCATTGGACACAACGTTATGTACTTTGAAACGGGTCAAGGGAGTGCCCTATCAAGCAATGCACATCACGGCGTTGACCAGCAAACCTTAGAAACTCGGGCCTACGCAGTGGCTCGTAAATATAACCCGCTTTTGGTAAATACAGTCGTCGGCTTTATTGGCCCCGAGTACCTATTTAACGGTAAACAAATTATACGTGCAGGTTTAGAAGATCACTTCTGCGGTAAGTTGCTTGGAGTACCGATGGGCTGCGACATTTGTTACACCAACCATGCCGATGCAGACCAAAACGATATGGATGTGCTTCTTACTCTATTTGGCGCTGCAGGCATTAACTTCATTATGGGAATTCCAGGTTCGGACGATGTCATGCTCAACTATCAAACCACTTCATTCCATGATGCTCTCTATTTAAGACAACTCCTCGGTTTAAAACCCGCTCCTGAGTTCTCGGCTTGGCTTGAACAACAAGGGATTTTTAAACAGCAAAACTCTCAAATTTGTTGGGCAGACCACATGCCTGACCAATTCTCTCGTCTGCTCATGAACTAGGGGGAACACCATGAAACTGAACCGTGATATTCAATATCCGTCCTCTACCCATCAGGATCAGTGGGAAAAACTTAAAGAGTTTACTGATGCCCGTATTGCTTTAGGGCGTGCTGGTTGCAGTATCCCAACACGGGCCTTACTTGAGTTCCAGTTGTCTCATGCGCAAGCAAAAGATGCTGTTTATCAACATATGGATGTTCCCTACTTGTCTGAACAGTTACAGCAAAAGCAACTTCAAACTCTTCATGTTCAAAGTAATGCCGCTAATAAAGAAATTTATCTCAAACGCCCAGATTTGGGTCGTCAGCTTTCAAATCTATCAAAAGAAGCCTTGATTAAAGAGTATGCAAAAAAACCACAGCAGTATTATGTTTGTATTGTGGTAGGTGACGGTCTCTCTGCAAGAGCGATTGAAGCAAATGCTATCGCATTTATTGCAGTGCTAAGCGAACATATTCAACAAGAAAACTGGAGCCTTGCGCCAATTATATTTGCAACAGGAAGCCGAGTTGCTTTAGGCGATGAAGTTGCAGAAATTTTTAAAGCCTCCATGCTGGTTATGCTTATTGGAGAGCGCCCAGGTTTAAGTTCTCCTGACAGTATGGGAGTTTACTACACATGGAATGCATATTCAGGTTGCCTTGACTCCAAACGCAACTGTATTTCCAACGTCCGTTCAGCAGGCTTAAGTATTCCAGTTGCGGTACAACGTTTAATGGCACTCATGAAAAAATCGAAGCAGCTTGGCTTTTCAGGAGTAAATTTAAAAGATGAACATCAACTTTCAAATATCGACCATAATGAAAACTCAAAGCTTTTATTTTAAATAGTAGGTTACGCATAGATATTTCTTACCTACAAAATATTTCTGCGTAACAAGATTATCTTAACGAAAAATAGCAATTTTCAGGTATTGACGATTTATATGGATATTTTCTTCTTTATATTTATCGCTATACTCCACCTATTGATCTTCTATGAATCATTTGTATGAGTACTACAAACGCCTTTCCTAAAACTATTTATGCCATTCAGCATCTTGCTTTCGAAGACTTAGGTTCATTAGAAGATGTCTTTTATCAACTTGGTTTTCGCGTCCGTTATTTTGAAGCTGGTGTAGATGATTTAACTCCTGCTTTCGCCCATGACGGTTTAACTATTATTTTAGGTGGTCCGATCGGAGTTTATGAAACTGAAGATTATCCATTTTTAAAAGATGAAATCGCTTTACTCAAACAACGTTTGGCAGCAGATAAACCAACACTTGGCATTTGCTTAGGTGCACAGCTTATAGCTCATGCACTTGGTGCCAAAGTATATGCAGGCCATCAAAAAGAAATTGGCTGGGGAGCTTTAAGCTTAAGTTTACGCCCTAATCAGGTATTATCGCCTTTGCTTAATAATATCCATGTTTTACATTGGCATGGTGATACTTTCGACCTTCCTGAAAATGCAGCCCTTTTGGCGAGTTCAGATATTTATACTAACCAAGCCTTTGAAGTGGGTAATAATATTCTTGCTTTACAGTTCCACATTGAGACGACTCAAGAAAACTTTGAAAAATGGCTTATTGGTCACACATGTGAACTTCGTAATGCTGGAATTTCCATTCCTAAATTGCGTGAGCAAAATATCGAATATGCCCCTGCACTTGAACACGCTGCATTTGAATTAATTCAAAAATTCTTGAAAAGAATTGGTTATAGTGCATAAGTGAAGTAATTTCTAATGTTTAATGAATATTATTTTTTACCACTTGGTATTTTATGACTATTTTTTAAACAAAGAAACTTTATATTTTATTTTTAGAAACATTTCAGAAAAGTTTCAGTGTATTATTAATTTGTAACATAAAATATACGCTGATTTACTATGGATATCTGGAAGTTTCTTAAAAGCTTTAATACGGTCAATACTTACTTAATGCTTTCAACAATGCTTCTCATACTATTAGTTCTTTACTTTTATGTGATTAATCCTACCTAAGCTCTTTTGCCAAGGAAGCGAAATCATAAAGAAAAAGAATATTATGATGAGAAGACCTCCGAAAAAAGCCCAACCTTACAGTTGGGCTTTTTTAATATCTGTTGTTGACTCACAATATGTTGTTCGTCTTGCGAAAAAGTAAGAGATAAGCAATCTCAACTATCTACTCACAACATGTTGCTCGTCTTGCGAAAAAGTAAGAGATAAGCAATCTCAACTATCTACTCACAACATGTTGCTCGTCTTGCGAAAAAGTAAGAGATAAGCAATCTCAACTATCTACTCACAACATGTTGCTCGTCTTGCGAAAAAGTAAGAGATAAGCAATCTCAACTATCTACTCACAACATGTTGCTCGTCTTGCGAAAAAGTAAGAGATAAGCAATCTCAACTATCTACTCACAACATGTTGCTCGTCTTGCGAAAAAGTAAGAGATAAGCAATCTCGACTATCTACTCACAACATGTTGTTCGTCTTGCGAAAAAGTAAGAGATAAGCAATCTCTTACTTTTTCTCAGGTTTGAAGCTGTCTTTCAAATCAAGAACGCGGTTGAAGACAGGTTTTTCAGGAGTATGATCATGTTGGTCCGCAACGAAATAACCTTCACGTTCAAATTGGAAACGGTCTTCTGGTTTCGCTTGAGCTAAAGCAGGTTCAATCACAGCCTGAACGACTTTCAAAGAATCTGGATTTAAATTCGCTAAGAAATCATCACCAGTTTCAGGGTCAGCCTCTGTAAATAAACGATCATAAATACGTACTTCAGCAGGAATACCCTTGCTTGCAGATACCCAGTGAATCACGCCTTTTACTTTACGCCCTTCAGGATTCTTGCCTAAAGTGTCTGGATCGATTGAACACTTCAGCTCAACAACTTCACCATTTGCATCTTTGATGACTTCATCACACTTAATTACATATGCATGGCGTAAACGAACTTCACCATCCGGAATTAAACGCTTAAAGCCTTTTGGCGGTACTTCTTCAAAATCTTTACGGTCAATATAAATTTCTTTAGTTAATGGAATGACACGCTCACCCATATCGACATTTGGATGACGCGCATGTGTAAGGTCTAAATCTTCCGGTAAGTTTGTAAGTGTCACTTTTAAAGGATCTAACACAGCCATACCACGCGCTGCTGTATTCTCCAAAGATTGACGAATACAGAACTCAAGCATTGCAACATCAACAATACCGTCAGTTTTAGACACACCTACACGTTTACAGAAATCACGTAAGCCTTCTGGTGTAAAACCACGACGGCGCATACCAACAACTGTTGGCATACGAGGGTCATCCCAACCATTTACATAACCACCTTCAACCAACTTACGTAATTTACGTTTAGAAGTAATGGTGTAATCTACATTCAAACGAGATGATTCGTATTGGTGCGGAACAGCTTTAGACTTAACCTTTTCAACAATCCAATCATAGAATGGACGGTGATCTTGGAATTCCAATGTACAAAGTGAATGCGTGATTCCTTCAATTGCATCAGACAATGGATGAGCATAGTCATACATTGGGTAGATTTTCCATTTGTCGCCAGTTTGATGATGCTCTGAATGCAAGACACGATACAAAATTGGATCACGCATATGCACGTTCGGGCTTGCCATATCAATTTTAGCGCGTAAAACAGCTTCACCTTCTTTTAGTTCACCGCTGCGCATTTGTTCAAAGCGAGCAAGGTTCTCTTCAACAGATGCATCACGATACGGCGAGTTTTTCCCTGGTTCAACAAAACTACCACGGTTTAATTTAATTTCTTCTGGAGACTGCAAATCAACATATGCATCACCTTGCTCAATCAATTGAATTGCCCATGCATAAAGCTGATCAAAATAACCAGAAGCATAGCGAGGTTCACCATTCCAGTTAAAACCAAGCCATTTCACATCATTGGCGATACCATCAACGTATTCTTGTTCTTCTGCATCTGGATTCGTATCGTCAAAACGTAAATTACAGAGTCCATCAAACTCTTCTGCAACACCAAAGTTTAGACAGATTGCTTTTACGTGACCAATATGTAAATAACCATTTGGTTCTGGCGGAAAACGAGTTACGATTTGTTTGGTACGTCCGGCAGCTAAATCATCAGTAATGACTTGGCGAACAAAATCTAATCCAGCCTGTTGTTCTTGCTGCGCAGAATCGACAGAGGCATGAGTATTCGGTGTCGGGTTGTTTGGCAGGTTCGAGACAACATCATTAGGCTTCATAGTGTATCAATCACTTCTTTGTAGATAAAATTTCGAAAAAATAAACGCTATCTTCATTTTTCACAAAGATTTTAACGTTTTTTACTTGCCTTGTAGTTTACAGTTTGCTTATGCTTCTCTCAACCAAAAACCCATGGTCATAAGCCCATGTTTAGGAGATTAATGTAATGAGTTTTCCTCAAGTCGAATTAAACACCAATAAAGGTCGTATTGTTCTTGAACTAAATACTGAAAAAGCACCAAAAACAGTAGCAAACTTTTTAGAATACGTACGTGACGGTTTTTATGACGGCGTTATTTTCCACCGTGTCATTGATGGTTTCATGATCCAAGGCGGCGGGATGGATGAAAACTTCAAAGAAAAAGCAACTCGTGATGCAATTGAAAACGAAGCTGACAATGGTTTAAGTAACGATGTTGGTACAATTGCTATGGCACGTACTCAAGCGCCACACTCTGCTTCTGCACAATTCTTCATCAATGTAAAAAACAACTCTTTCTTGAACCATACTTCAAAAACTGCACAAGGTTGGGGTTATGCTGTATTCGGTAAAGTTGTTGAAGGTATGGACGTTGTAGACGCGATCAAAAGTGTACGTACAGGTAACCGTGGTTATCACGCTGACGTTCCTTTAGAAAACGTTGTTATCGAATCTGCTAAAATTATTTCTGAATAATTTTAGGATAAAGCTGTGACCTATCTGTTTATTTCAGATTTACATTTGTCACCTGAACACCCTCGACTCGTTCGAGGGTTTTTAGATTTGTTGGTACATTATCAAAATAAACAAACACAGCTTTATATTTTAGGTGACTGGTTTAATGCTTGGATTGGTGACGATTATTCAGCTCCTTGGCTCGACGAAATTGTCGAAGCTTTAAAAGTTTTTAATGAAAAAGGTAATCGTGTTTACTTTCAAGTCGGTAACCGCGACTTTGCTCTAAATCAGGTTTTCCTCAATAAGTTTAATGGTGTATTACTCCCCGATATTTATTATCTTAATATTGCAGGCCACCAATACCGTCTAGAACATGGCGATGCGTTATGTACGGATGATATTTCTTATCAAAGATTTAAAAAAATTATTCGAAATCCCCTTTTAGTTGCCTTTTTACGCCGTACGCCACTGAGCTTCCGTGCGAAGCTGGTCAATGGTTTCCGTAAAAGAAGCCATTCGGACAAACAGCAAAAAAGTTATGAGATTATGGATGTGAATGAACAAGCCGTGCTCTCCGCCCTAAAAGATATAGACATACTTATTCATGGGCACACTCATCGTCCAGCTATTCATAAAGTACAGAACAAACAACGAATTGTACTCGGTGACTGGAAAGAAGATCACGCACAAATTTTAGAAATTGATCCCTCTTCACATCTGCAGCAAATCAAACTAACTGATTGGTATTATTAATTAATTGTCAGTTATTTTTCACATGCTTAGCTTGTTTATTTAAATCAAAATCCCAGATCATACATAGACAGGTAAGGAATACAAATTTCCAGCTTATATGTCCATATTTTTGATATTCGATGTATAAAATTAAAAGACACAATACAAATGCAAAAAACAGAAAGGCTTTAACAACTCTAATTTCTCGCAGCTTACTCTTTGCATCTTTGGGCATTAAATCAAACATTTTCAATAAATTAATTAAAAATTTATATAAGTATTATATTTCTTTATCACATTAAAATGCAGATGTTTTCTTATAAAATCGCGTATCATGCCAAAGATGAGAACACTTCGATTGTAATAAGATTGATATGGAGTAAGTATGGATTTACTAAATACGGTTAAAAGTCGCTACACCACAAAAGCGTATGATCCTGAGAAAAAAATTCCCAAAGAAAAATTTAATAAATTATTAGAAATTTTACGCTTCACCCCTTCTTCAGTGAATATTCAACCTTGGCATTTCTTGGTGGCTGACAATCTTGCTGCTAAAGAACGCATTGCTAAAGCCTTAACAGGGCGATATGCCTATAATGCTCCTAAAGTTCTTGAGTCATCACATACGCTTGTATTTTGTACAAGAACAGATATTTCACCCGAATATTTAAATCAATTACTTGAACAAGATGATTTAAGCGGTCGATTTAAAGATGAAAAAGCAAAACTTGGTCAAAAAGATACACGCCATGGCTACGTTGAGTTTTATCGCAATGAACAAAAAAATTTATTTGGCTGGATGGAAAACCAAACTTTTATCGCTTTAGGACAACTACTTTTTGCAGCTGGTCTTGAAGGCATAGATGCAACCCCAATGGGTGGCTTCGACGAAGATGTTTTAAATGAAGAATTTGGCTTAAAAGAAAAAGGCTTACGTAGCTCTGTCATTGTCTCACTTGGCTATAGAAGTGAAAATGATTTCAATGCGAAGTTGCCAAAATCTCGTCTGCCAGATGAAGTTATTTTTACACATTTATAAGATTAGCAGAGTTCAAAAGAACAGTCTTTTGAACTCCTATTTCATAGCTAAGGCTAAACAAACCAATCCACTTATTCCCAAAATCGTTCCTAAAATCGTTGGGAGTTTTAATTTTTCTTTATATAAAACTACACCACAAACTATCCCAAGTAATACCACTAGAATATTCATGCTTGCAAAGACAATCGCTGGTGAATCTTTAAGTAAAATATGTGCTTTAACATACAAGGCAATGTTTGAAAAATTAAGTACACCTAGTATTAATCCGGCCACAGTATTTTTAAAATTCCATGCTGACTTTTTTTGGAATAATAAATAAACTATTGATAATACAAAGGCTGTAATAAAAATCAGATTCAAAGTTAACGTAAATTGTAGCCCCAAACTACTCGTGTATTTTAACAAGACATCTACAGCAGCATAACCAAACCAGACACTCATTAACGCAAGAATTGCCTTTTTCGATTGATGGCCTGAAGTGCCATTTATCTGTCCAAATACGATTAAAATAACAGCAAAAATTCCTAAACCAATACCTAATAATTTAAGAGAATTAAACCGTTCTTGAAAAAAGAAATAAGCTGCTAATAAAGAGAGTACCACTGACAATCGTTGAGCAATTTCTGTTTTGACGATACCGGCATGCTCTAAGGATTTCGCAAGACATAAAAAAATACTCGGTAAAATGATGCCTAAAGCAACGATTAGCCACCAAGGCATGTGTTGTATAGAAATATGCTGAATATCTGGCTTAAACCACCAATAACATAACAAGCTAGCACTTGCATAATTCCATGCAATCATTTGCATGGGTTGATAGCCCTTTTTCTTTAAATTTTTTAGTAATACAGACACCAGAACACTGCACAGCGCCGCAGCAAATATTAATATCATTTGCGAAGAACCTATTAAACTGAGTTTTCAAGAAAGCGAGATGCACTACAAATAACTGAATATACTTTTTATATTTTTAAAGCTATAAAAAAACCAGCCATCACTGACTGGTTTTTCTAAGCTAATCAATTAACGATTATTTTCGTCGTCTTGACCATCTTCAAATTTAGAATCGTTGTCGAAACCGCCTTGATGACCACCGAAGCCGCCTTGACCACCGAAGCCGCCTTGACCACCGAAGCCACCTTGACCACCGAAGCCGCCTTGACCGCCGAAGCCGCCTTGACCACCGAAGCCACCTTGACCACCGAAGCCACCTTGACCACCGAAGCCAGCGCCTTGAGCACCACCAAAGCCAGCGCCTTGACCACCGAAGCCACCTTGACTACCACCCTGAGCTGGGAAACCTGCACCTTGTGCACCTGCTGGACGTGGGTTACGAGCTGGAACAACTGTAGAAATTGCGTGTTTGTAAACCATTTGACTTACAGTATTTTTTAATAAAACAACATATTGGTCAAAAGATTCAATATGACCTTGTAATTTAATACCGTTAACAAGGAAAATAGAAACTGGGATACGTTCTTTACGGAGAGAATTTAAGAACGGATCTTGTAAAGTTTGACCTTTAGACATTTTTAACTCCAAAAAAAAATTTTTAAATCAGCGCAAAAAAACTATCTTTATTTTTCAACTAAAAATTATAAAAAGACAGTGTGCAAATTTTGCTTTATCCATAAGAGTTTCGCAAGTCTTCTTTCGCCTGCTTTATCGTCAAGTAAGTTTTAAAATCGTGTATTTCTTGCAAAGAACGTAACCACGTATATTGACGTTTGGCAAGTTGTCGTGTTGCAAATAAGGCTTTATCCTCCATTTCTTGCTTTTTTTTGAGACTCATATCACTTTTTAATAGAAATTCTAGAGCTTGTCGATAACCAACAGAACGCATAGAGGGTAAATTTTCATCTAAATCGTATTTTTCAATTAGAGATTCAACTTCACTCAAAAAACCGATATCCCACATTTTGCTTAATCTTTGCTCAATGCGTTGATGTAATTCTAACCGATCTGGAAGCAAAGCATAGTTATGAAATATGTATCGATATGGTACGTTTTTTGGTTGTTCTGCCTGCAATTTGGTAATTGGTTGACCTGTAATACGATAAACTTCTAACGCGCGAATAATTCTTTGTTTATCAGAAACCTTGAATTTCACACCAGCTGCCGGATCTACTGCCACAAGTTCATCATAAACAGCTTGCCACCCTTCATTCGCTGCTTTTTCTTCAATTGCTGCACGAACATTTGCATCTGCGCTTGGCAAGTTACTTGATAATCCTTCTAGGAGCGCCTTGAAATAAAGCATGGTTCCTCCTACCAAAATAGGAGTTTTGCCGCGTGAATGCATCTCGTCAATTAAAACACAAGCATCTTCAACAAACTGGGCAGCCGAATAGACCTCAAGTGGAGTAATAATATCTATTAAATGATGTGGATATAGCTCCTGCTCTTCACGTGTTGGTTTAGCCGTACCAATATCCATGTCTTTATATACAAGAGCCGAATCAACTGAAATTAACTCAAAATCTCCACGCTCGTAAAGTTCACATGCCAAAGCGGTTTTTCCGCTTGCAGTTGGTCCCATTAAATTGATGACGGGCAATTGATTTGACATGTAAAACTACTCTCCTCGAGCAAATAATTTATCTAGTTGAGATAATGGAAATGCACGCCAAGTTGGACGACCATGGTTACATTGACTGGCAAATTCGGTTTGTTCCATTTGGCGAAGTAAAGCGTTCATTTCTGAGAGGCTAAGTTGTCGATGTGCTCGCACTGCCCCATGGCATGCCATACCAGCTAACAGTTCATCACGCTTTTGCAATAATCCTTGAGCTTCATCATTTGGATCTAAATCATTAAGAAGTTCAGGAATAAGGTTTTCAAAATCTGCTTTTTGCAAAATAGCCGGCACACCACGCACAATGACTTGCTCATCGCCATATAAATCAATTTCTAGCCCCAAACGCTCAAGCTGAGGCTTTAAGTCTTCGACCCGTACCGCTTGCATACGACTAATTGAAATGACTTTAGGTATAAGTAACTGTTGAGATGTCCAAAACTCAGGTTTATCCCAAGCATTTTTCATTTGTTGCAGCAAAATACGTTCATGCGCTGCATGCATATCAACAATAATCAAACCTTCAGTATTTTGCGCCAGAATATAAATTCCATGAAGCTGAGCAATTGCGATACCTAATGGAAATTCATCTACTTTAGCAACTGGTTCAACATTTTCATCAACTGAAAAATTGGTAGCAGGTTGATCACGTAATGGCGCCAAATAAGTCTTTAATGCATTATTTAACTGCGCAGAACCATTATATTTTGGAGTTTGTTCTGCATAGTGAACAGCTTGGGGACGACTATTATTAAAATCAGTTAAAAGCTCAGTCGAAGGTTGAGAACTATTCGGCTTATCTAGAGTTGTATCAACAGCTTGCTCTGTACGATGTAATGTGAATTGTTCTTGATATTTAGGCTGAGGTTGTACCGAAAGATTTTGAGTATCATCTACTTTCATGGCTTGTGCCAAATCAGCACTAGCGGTCTGAAATTGTGCTAACGTTTCTTTAGCATAATGTCTGACAAACTCATGTACTTCTCGTTGATTTAGAAAACGAATCTCATGTTTCGTCGGATGAACGTTAACATCAATATTTTCAGGGTCGACTTCTAAGAAAAGCAAATAAGATGAATGCTGATGACCATGTAAAATACCGTCGTATGCCATTCTTAAAGCATGTGAAATGGTTTTATCTTTCACAATTCGGCCATTTACATACACATATTGTAAGTCTGCTTGAGCACGTGCATCAGAAGGATGCCCTAGCCAACCTGACAAACGCATGTTAATACTTTCGGCATCGATCCAGTAAGCATTTTGAACAAACTGTTGACCCAATAATTGCTGTACACGCTGAAATCTTAATTCCCCGCTATCTGCTATTGGTAAATTAATTCGAATATTGTCATTGTGCTCAAGTACAAAACGTATATCAAAATGTGTTAGCGCCAAACGACGTACAATTTCTTCAATATGCCCAAATTCAGTGGTTGGCTTTTTTAAAAATTTACGACGAGCAGGTACATTAAAAAATAAGTCCTGAACTCGAATATGGGTGCCCTTTTGTGCAGCAACAGCTTGGACTTGTTGATGATCAAAGGCTGTACCATTCACCTCGACCTGATGACCAATTCCGCTTTCATCTTGGCTACTGGTTAAAGTCAATCGTGAAACTGCAGCAATAGAAGCAAGTGCTTCACCACGGAAACCTAAGCTCACAATCGCGTGTAAATCTTCTGCTGTTTTAATTTTACTGGTTGCATGGCGCATCACTGCCAATGGTAAATCATCAGGATGAATTCCATGTCCATTGTCAATAATTTCGATTAATGTTGAGCCGCCTTGTGCAATCCGCACAATTAACTCAGTTGCACCTGCATCAATTGAGTTTTCTAATAATTCTTTTACGACCGATGAGGGACGTTCAATCACCTCACCAGCAGCAATCTGGTTGGCTAACGCGGCGTCTAATGTATGAATACGACGTTGTGTTAGCTTTTCATCAGTCATGAAGCTGTTCCTGCAAAGTCTGGTACAAATGCTCTGTTGGTAAAGTTAAAGTGACGAAACGATTGAGTTCATCATCTGATTTTTGAATATCAATAACGATATCTGCCTCAGGGATTTCGTCTCCACCTTTTGATGGCCACTCAAATAAAAATAGTGCATCCTGAATATCTAAATAATCACGGATTCCCATTAATTCAAGTTCGTACGGATCATTGAGACGATATAAGTCAAAATGAAAAATTTCTTTATTATTGATTTTATATGGTTCAACCAACGTATATGTCGGACTTTTAACCGAACCTTTATGCCCTAGAGCTTGCAAAAAATAACGGGTTAATGTCGTTTTACCGGCGCCCAAATCTCCAATCAGATAAATCACGCCAGCTTGAACATGCTGCGCCAATGCCTGAGCTAAACGCTGGGTATCTTCTTCATGATTTAAGACCATTTTCAATGAATACGACATAACACACTTAACATGATTCAAAATAATCGATATGATACCATTGCCCTGCTTTAAAGCCTACTTAAGTGCTTAAAGTTGGCTTTTTTTACATCACATTTATTAAATATTGACACACTTTTATGTCTAGCCCGATTGAATTTTTCCCACCTATGATTGATGGCGTAAGCGCAAGCCAAGTCTATCTTCCTCCACAAACGACAGTACAAACCATCTATCAATTTCTTTGTGAAAACTTTCCTCATATAAAAGCAATAGAGTGGCAGCAACGTTTCCAAGATGGACTTATTTATGCACAAAATGGCAAAAAATTAACATTAGACAGCCCTTATATAGCAAACACGCATATTTTTTATTACCGATTCCTTGCTAACGAAGTACATGTTCCCTTTGAGCATCAGATTTTATTTGAAAATAATGATTTGCTGGTTGTCGATAAACCCCATTTTTTAACGATTAGCCCAACAGGGCAATATGTCCAAGAAACGTTATTGGTGCGTTTAAAAAAACAAACGGGCAATGAGTTTTTAACACCAATCCACAGACTAGACCGTGAAACTGCCGGTGTCGTTTTATTTTGCAAACGACCACAATCACGTGGAATTTACCAACAGTTATTTGCAGATCGCGAAGTTCATAAAATTTACCATGCAATCGCTGCCTATAAAGCTGAATTAAGTTTCCCTCAGATATTAAAATTGTATTTAGATAACGGCACGCCCTTTTATACAATGCGCGTTATTCCCCATACTAAAACCAATACCGAAACTAAAATTGAGCTGCTTCAGCATAATCAATCTTGGGCTAAATATTGTTTAACGCCAACCACCGGCAAACAACATCAACTCCGTGTTCATTTAAATCATTTAGGTATACCGATTAAAAATGATCCGTTTTATCCCGTAGTTCAACACAAAGCCGATGATGATTTTTCCCAGCCCTTACAGCTTCTAGCTAAGCAAATTTCTTTTATAGACCCGCTAACAAAACAGAAAATGGTTTTCAATTCACAGCTTGAATTGACACTGTAATCTCATCGTAATGACAAAAAGATTATTTTTTATGCTGAAAGACATTGAAATTACATTCCGATGGTTTAAAATAAATCCCTAAAAATTAAAAATCATTTGGTTTTGTTATTCATGCGAAAAACAGAAGTTTATCAGGTTCGACTTGACTCCCAAGAGAAAAAACAGGCTTTTGCTGTTTTTAAACAATTGGGAATTACCCCTGCCCAAGCGGTACGACTGTTCTTTAAACAAGTCGTCTTAACTAAATCTATTCCTTTTGCTATCGAAAATCAGAACATTAATATGGAACAATTATTAAAACTGAGAAAAGCAAAAGCAACTTCATTAAATCAGAACCCTTCAAATTTAAATGAAGATGATGACCATGAAGATTTATTTGAAGAGCTAAATGCACTATTAGGTGAAAGTGACAAAACTTAACGGTGTTGCATTTTTAAACAACTTTTAACGTCAATTGGCGTCTTTTTTAGTTATGCTCTCTTTGTAAAAATATAAACATAAATACAAGGAGCGCCTAATGATTGTAAGACGAGCGACCTATGAAGATCTAAGTCAACTTGCTGTTCTATTTGATGAATACCGTCAATTTTATGGTGCATCTTCTAATCTTGATGAATCACATCATTTTTTAAAACAACGTTTTGAGAATAAAGAAAGTGTGTTTTTCATCCACATTAAGGATGAAAAAATCACAGGTTTCGTTTTGCTTTATTTAGGTTTTTCTTCAGTTGCTTGCTCTACTTACTATATCTTAGATGATGTCTATGTTACCCCTATGTTCCGACGTCAGGGTTCAGCAAAACAGCTCATTGATACAGCTATTTTATTTGCAAAACAAGAAAATGCTTTACGTATTAGTTTAGAGACTCAAACGAATAATCATGAATCTCACCGTCTCTATGAAAAAATGGGATTTATTCGAGACAGTGAATTTCAGACATTCCATTGCTTTCTTAAATAATATTTTGAGCGAGTTGCTTTTCCTGCTCCGACAAATATACCCAATTCCCTTCCTCAATCTCAGGTAAGACCAATTGACCGATTTGATGTCGATGTAATTTTTCGACTTTATTGCCCACAGCTGCAATCATTCTTTTGACTTGATGATAAACGCCTTGATGAATGGTCATTGTTAATTGATGAGACCCTAGCAGTGCTACATCTGTCGCAGCAAACACACCTTTTTCTTGGTGTAAATTAACACCCTGAGTAAGCATTTCAATTTGCTCAGGTGTGACTGAATCAATAGTCGTAACATGATAAACCTTTGGGACATGTTTACGAGGATGAGTTAAAGCTTGTAAATATTTACCATCATCAGTGAGTAAGAGTAAGCCCGTTGTATCTTGATCTAAGCGGCCAATTGCTTGCACACCCCGTTGAATCATGATTTCAGGCAATAAACTAAAAACACTTTGATGATGCTGAGGATTGTGTGAGCACTCAAAACCTTGCGGCTTTTTTAAAGCGAGGTAAACTTTTTCCCGATATTGATAAGTTTCCCCAAACAAAGAAAATTCTAAATTTTCAGGAGAAAACTGTTTTTTGAGATCAATGACAATCTCTCCCTCAATACTTACAGAACCATTTTTTATTAACTGCTGGCAATATTTACGTGAACCAAGCCCTTGTGATTGCAAAATTTTTTCCAGCAGCATAAAGCTTTCTCTTTAGAACTAAACCATTATTTTAACTCAGTTTCAGAGCTTTATTACGTTTTTGCTTTAACAACTTTGTTCTTAACTTCCATCATCTTCAAATTATTCTTCAATGACTCGATAAATTTTTTCGTTTTGCTCACTTTCAAATAATAATTCTGTTGTAGGCAAAATGATCTCATTATCCACAATAATATGTTCGATACGCTGACTTAACTTTAAAGGCTCATTTTCATGTTCAACTAAATTTTTCTTCAATTGTGCTTTCGCATCATAAATTTTGTCGAACTGATCTTTAATCTTGATATCTATAATATCCATATGGCTGACCCTGTAGTTATAAGTATTGATTATTTTTTATATCATAATCTCTCAAACGAATGGTCTTTTAAGTTGTTAATTTATATAACATTGTGACCAAGCGTAACTAAAAATAAAACTCCTTATCATTGAGTCATATACATTAATTTTTTTCTTGCAACCGCTTCATTTAAACTATTCCACGTTTAAAAAGCGCTCACATTTTGGCTCTTAATTATTATACAATTCAAATTATTTGCTTTTCTTGCCGCTTCTCATGCTCGCCCAATTTGATGTTAATTTAGTTGTCTTATTAGTTCTACTTATCTGCGGTTTACTAAGTCAAAATGCAGCTGTAACGATTGCCGCAGGCATCTTAATCGTCATTAAAATCACACCATTAAATCAATTTTTTCCTTATATTCAAGCTCATGGTCTTAACCTAGGAATTCTCATTTTAACCATTGGCGTACTGACTCCAATTGCCAGTGGTAAGCTTAGCGGAGAGAGTATTTTAAAATCCTTTATAAGTTTTAAATCTTTGCTGGCTATTGCTATTGGTCTACTTGTGGCTTGGCTAGGTGGACGTGGTGTGAAACTTATGTCAAGCCAACCTGATGTTGTGGCAGGCTTACTTATTGGTACAGTTGCGGGCGTTGCTTTACTCCGAGGCGTCCCTGTTGGTCCCCTGATTGCTGCAGGCTT
Organism: Acinetobacter sp. 1566109; assembly: GCF_000582255.1. Classification (NCBI taxonomy): domain Bacteria; kingdom Pseudomonadati; phylum Pseudomonadota; class Gammaproteobacteria; order Moraxellales; family Moraxellaceae; genus Acinetobacter; species Acinetobacter sp. 1566109. The sequence goes on from NZ_JEYB01000034.1 coordinate 35,370, forward strand.
GCTGTCCTTATTCATTGGTAAATAAAATTATAGATATTAAAAAGGTGCTTAATCGCACCTTTTTAACACTTAAGCTCAATTAATTTTTTATCCAGAATAATAGGCATTACGTTTTAAAGAGAACTTTTCTAACTGCTTTAAAAATCCTTCAAAATAGCTCTTCTCTTTTTCTTCAGTTCGGTAGCCTGCATATAATGTACGTCTTAAACCCGTTGCAGAAACACAGTCTAAACGGCGGCTAGTTACCCAACCCTTTTGTTCATATTCATTCACTACCCAGTCTGGTAAAGCAGCAATGCCTCGACCGCTCGCTACAAGTTGAATCAACATTTGCGTTAAATCTGTAGTTCGAATCTGTTTTGGTTGAATATTTGCCGGTATAAATAGTTTCGACATAATATCTAAACGGTGCTTATCTACCGGATAAGTAATGAGAACCTCTTCAGCTAAATCTTGAACTGTAATATGTTCAGCACGAACCAATCGATGAGTATTTGATAAAACCAAACGCGACTCATATTCAAAAATTGGAAAATACTCGATTCCTTTTAATGCGATCGGATCGGCTGTAATAAGTAAATCAAACTCACCATTTTGTAAAAGCTCATGTGGATTTGCTTCAAAGCCCGAAGCAAAGTCTAAGTCTACGTCTGGATACTGCTGTCGATATTGATTTAATAAAGGCATTAACCAGTCAAAACAGCTATGACATTCTGAGGAAAAAATAATTCTGCCTGTTTGCCCATGAACAATTCGCGTAATGTCACTTTGTGTGATCTGAATTTGTGGTAATACATCATCAGCCAATTTGAGTAAACGCTGCCCAACATTTGAAAAACTAACAGGTCTACTTCGACGATTCACCACTTCTACACCATACCAATGATCTAATTCTTTTAATTGGTGAGAAATAGCAGACGGTGTTAAACACAGATCATTCGCAGCCGCAACAAGTGAACCATGTTCACGTAAAGCAACCAAAGTTTTAAGATGACGAATTTCTAACATGGGCAAAAGCCTGAACAAATAGATTTATCTATACATTTTTCAACTTATCTGTTATTTGACAGCAATTAGAGTCAGTTTAGATAAATCACCATTAATGAACAGTATTCATCTTATCACAATATTAATTAATTTGTCTCAACATGAACTTTACTTAATTCTTTTTATAAGAAATGAATTTTCATAAATATAAAGGTAAATATTTTTATTAAATAGAAATTAGTGAACCTTTTATATAGACAAAGAAAAAGGCCTTATGGCCCTTTTCATTTCATCATTGTGCTTTTGCTTTAGGAAATGCCTGCTCAAAATCGATGAGCTTAAAGCTTTTTACCAAGTCATCTTGCCCATACGTTACTTCATAAGAGGTTTCTTTCCCACTAAAATATGCTTCAGTTGGTGTTCCAAATACTTCCCATAACCCAAATGAGGCAACATCTGCTATGCCATGGCCAAATGCTCGGCTTACTTTAGCCCATTTTGGATAACCTTGCTGGAAAGTATAAATTTCGACTCTTGTACCATCACGATATTCGGAAAGTACAGGTGCTCCAAACTCGGCAATAACATAATTGCGAGAACTACCCGGATTTAAAACATTTAAATTTTTTTTACTTGGTTGATTCCCCGCCATAAAGACTGAGCAACCAGACATAGATAACATAACCAAGCCCAGAAGGCAGGCAATACTTAATTTTCTCACGATTTAGATTCTCTATTTCTTAAATATTTATACAACTTATTGTAATGCCTAAAGTATTACGTGCTTATCATATATAATTTAATAAAAACTTTCGATAAATTATTCAATATAAAGATAAAATGTTATTAGTTTAAATATGCAAACTTCCTCTCGAGATTCTAGTTTTTTATTATTTTGATCTCTTTTTTCCCTTATACTTTCTTTTTTGAGTTTCCTTTTATTAATTTATTATGGCGTCACCCCAATCCCCTTCATCTTCTCCTCAAAACTACTCGCTCTTCTTGGCAATTTTTTCACTCGCAGTAGGCGGTTTCTGTATCGGCACTACAGAATTTGTCGCAATGGGTCTTATTCAAGAAATTGCACACAATTTAAAGATCACAGTACCTGAAGCCGGGCATTTTATTAGCGCTTATGCATTAGGTGTTGTAATTGGCGCCCCGATTATTGCTATTTTGGGCGCTAAAGTTCCTAGAAAGTCTCTATTGCTTTGTCTCATGCTGTTTTATGGGATTGCTAATGCCTGTACAGCTTTAGCACATACGCCAGAAACAGTTTTAATTTCTCGTTTTATTGCGGGATTACCTCATGGTGCATATTTTGGAGTCGGTGCCCTTGTAGCTGCTGAACTCGCAGGCCCTTCACGAAGAGCTTCAGCAGTTGCACAAATGATGATGGGTTTAACAGTTGCTACTGTTATTGGCGTACCTTTAGCTACATGGTTAGGCCAACATTTTGGTTGGAGAGCAGGTTTTGAATTTTCAGCAACAATTGCATTTTTTACTTTAATTGCCGTAGCTTGCTTTGTACCGAATATTCCAGTTCAAGCTACTGCCAGCATAAAAACAGAATTAGCTGGGCTTAAAAATATAAATATGTGGTTAACCCTTGCAGTCGGCGCAATTGGCTTTGGGGGCATGTTCTCGGTATATAGCTATGTCTCACCAATTCTCACTGAATACACTAAAGTTAATATCCAGATTGTTCCTATTGCATTAGCGCTGTGGGGCATCGGGATGGTGATTGGTGGGTTAGCCGCGGGCTGGCTTGCAGATAAAAATCTCAATAAAACTATTGTGGGCGTACTTATTAGCTCAGCGATTGCATTCGTAGTTGCAAGCTTTCTGATGAGTAATATATATAGTGCTATTGCTTCTTTATTCCTAATCGGACTTACCGTGATGGGTTTAGGTGGAGCTTTACAAACACGCCTCATGGACGTTGCAGGCGATGCCCAAACCCTAGCAGCTTCACTTAACCACTCCGCCTTTAATATGGCCAATGCATTAGGAGCATTTTTAGGTGGTTGGGTACTGAGCCATCAGATGGGCTGGATTGCACCGATCTGGGTAGGTTTCGTACTAAGCCTTGGTGGTCTTATTATCTTGCTCATCGCATTTGCTGTAGAAAAAGCAACTCAAAAAGCCTGATTCTCATTAGGCTTTTTTAATAAAAATACTAATCTGTTAACTTTTCACCACAGTGTGGACAATAGCATTTCTTCTCTCTCACAGATTCTTTTTCTTCTAATACCTTTTCGCGCATGATTTGGATAATCAGATTATGCGCTTGTTCTTTCGGTAGTCCCACTTTTTGTCGAATACGTTCTATTTCAGCTTCATCATGCATGATGTCAATACCACGCACTTGAAGTAACTCACGAAACTCTTGTTCAAGGCGCTGATTCCGTTGGTTAAGTTCATTGGCTAAACCGGAAGCTAAAATACCAGCCGGTAAAGCAGCAATCCCTACCCCTAAAATTGTAATTAAAGCTCCTAGTAGTTTTCCTAAGCTGGTCACAGGTGTGACATCGCCGTATCCAACTGTGGTTAAGGTAACGACCGCCCACCACATTGCTTTAGGAATAGAGCTAAACGCTTCTGGTTGCGCTTTATTCTCAACCACATAAATACCAGAGGCAGTCATAATAATCATAATGATTAAAATAAAAATCACTGCCTGAAAAGAACCTTTTTCTCGCTTAATAACACATAGCAATATTTGCAAAGAAATAAAATAGCGAGTTAATTTTAATAGTCGAAGTAATCGTAAAATTCTAAGCATACGAAGGTCTATTCGTACAAAGAAATTTAGATACGCCGGCAAAATTGCCATGAGGTCAATCAGCGCTTCTCCGCTTTTCATCCATGCGAAACGCTGCTTCCATGCAGCTTGTGTAGGATCACGCTCTACTACACTCCAGAGGCGTAAGAGGTATTCAATACTAAAAATCGTGATTGAAATATTTTCAAAGTAGTCAAACCATATACGATAGCTGTAATACAGATCGTTTACAGTTTCTAGCAATACCGCAATGACATTCCCAATAATTAAGAAAACCAAGAAGTAGTTAATACACCTACTGACTGTTGTTTCGTAATCATGATCATGAAGGTTGTTATAGAAGAATTTACGTAATCTCTTCCAAGCTAAAATTCGCATACAGATCTGAGCCACATGATATTGAACATATATTAAGCTCACATACTTAAATTCACCACTATAAGGACCAATAAAATATTTTATTAATTGTATTAACTAAACAATCATAAATAATATTTCATATTTTCTAATTATATTTTAATGAGCAGCAACATATCTAAACTGATTTTCTTCCCACCATTGCACATCATAAATACCTGCATGTGACTTCAAAATGACGTTAATATAATTTTGAAGCAGCATAATATGGTGAGTAATATCTAATTTTCTAAAAAGAAATCTTCTCAAAATTGGCGTATTTGGTGAAATGAATATCGCAAAGCCATTACTATATTCTTCATAAACACTAATACCGATATACATCGTGATCTCAGGTAATGGTACTTCTATTTCCCACCCCCAGCGTTCAGCATTTAATTCAATACTTAAGTGATATCTATTTTTCAATATACTATAAATATACTGTGCAATATCTTCCGTTTTCTGTACTAACGTATTTCCGTCTTCTGCTGATAAATTTTGATCATATAGCTGATAATCATCAAATTTAAATTCAACAATTGTCTTTAGCATTTTTAAGTTCCATATATAAAATACCCATGTTCTTTTTAATTATTTTTAAGTTCATCCAATTATTTTAAAGCAAAATCTTCTTTAATATCTAGCGTTATATTTATTTTTACATTTTATAGGAATAAAACTTGATTAATTCATTACTTTAATATTTAAAATATGCACTAATTCTCATTAAAATAAAAAAGGAGCTGAATAATCAGCTCCTTTTTTGTACTAAATCGACTTATTAAGTCAATTGAGCAGCAGCAATTTTCTTAGTATCTACTTTATCAGCAGCATTTGTATATTCGCCCATTTGGTCGAAATTCAAATATTTGTAGATGTCAGCAGACATACTGTCAATTTGAGCTGCGTATTGTTGGTATTCTTCTGGAGTTGGTAACTTACCAAGTACAGCAGCAACAGATGCAAGCTCAGCAGATGCTAAGTAAACGTTAGAACCTTGACCTAAACGGTTAGGGAAGTTACGTGTAGAAGTCGAAACAACAGTTGTGTTCGGCGCAACACGTGCTTGGTTACCCATACATAATGAACAACCAGGCATTTCTGTACGCGCACCAGCACGGCCATAAGTGTTATAGAAGCCTTCTTCCATTAACTGATGTTCGTCCATACGTGTTGGTGGAGCCAACCATAAACGAGTTGTTAATGAACCGCTTGGTACTTTCTCAAGTAACTGACCAGCAGCACGGAAGTGACCAATGTTAGTCATACAAGAACCGATGAATACTTCATCAATTTTGTCGCCTTGAACGTCAGAAAGAAGTTTTGCATCATCTGGATCGTTCGGGCAGCAAAGGATAGGTTCTTTGATTTCTGACAAGTCAATTTCATACAATTTAGTGTATTCAGCATCTGCATCAGCTTTAAGTAAGCTTGGGTTTGCTAACCATTTTTCCATGTTTTCAACACGACGAGCCATCGTACGTGCATCACCATAACCTTGTGAAATCATCCACTTAAGCATTGTGATGTTAGAACGTAAGTATTCAGCAACTTTCTCTTCAGAAAGTGTGATTGCACAACCAGCAGCTGAACGTTCAGCAGAAGCATCAGAAAGTTCGAATGCTTGCTCAACTGTTAAGTCAGTTTCCATTTCTGTTAAGTCGATTTCTAAGATACGACCAGAGAAGATATTCTTCTTACCTTTTTTCTCAACAGTAAGATCGCCTTCTTTGATTGCATAGTAAGGAATCGCATGTACAAGGTCACGTAAAGTAATACCAGGCTGCATTTTACCTTTGAACTTAACAAGAACTGATTCAGGCA
>NZ_JEYB01000035.1:0-38966 GCF_000582255.1 Acinetobacter sp. 1566109
ATGAGGCGATGAATAAAACAGGAACGCCGTATGATGAATTTAAAACATGGTTAAGAAATAAGTTAGGGCAGACCTGCCAAGATATTAGAACAGCAATTAAAGCAAAATATGCAAATGCCCAAGTGTGCCCATTAATCTTTTTCCCATCTATTCGCTCACCAATACAAACCCTAGCAACTTATATTAATTATCCAAGTGAGCATTATTCATACCCTCATTTTGATTACATTATGACTGAAGCCTATGATTGGCTTTTAGAAGCGAAATTAGATTTAGCCCATCAAGCTGTTTCACAAATACCAACTCAAGATTTAGGCTATCCTGCCAGTAAAGTTGCTTATTTATCAGGGTTTGTACCAGATGCATCTATTGCTTATATCTATGGATTCGACAAAAACAAACCATATCGAACACCTATCTGGCAACGTATTTTTGGAGATATGCAAAATAATGTATCTCTAGGGCTTATGAAGCAATTTATCTGGGCATATCCACAAGTTATGTTTGACTCGATTACAATCGATACTACTCAAGCTCCAAATGGCTTCTTTGTTAAAAATACGCTTTATACACCTATTAGTGATAACACGCCATACCCACCGGATATTTACCTATAAGTAAAAATAAGCTGGTTACAAGATAATGATTTGATAAGAAACCTCTTCAAGTAAGGGGTTTTCTCGTTTTTTAAATGTAGGCTTGCTTAGACGTATGTGACTGGCTATGCTGTAATGGATTGCTATGAAAGCCAATTTTAATTTAAGCAAAATTAAGCTCTTGTATTAGCATTACATTATCTATTTTGCTCGACTATAAATACCGAATGATATAAAGGAAACCCAAAGATGAAATCTCGTGCAGCTGTCGCCTTTGCTCCAGGAAAACCTTTAGAAATTGTTGAAATTGATGTTGCACCACCCAAAGCGGGAGAGGTTTTAATCAAGATTACCCATACTGGAGTATGTCATACCGATGCATTTACCTTATCTGGTGATGATCCGGAAGGTGTTTTCCCGGCAATCTTAGGTCATGAAGGCGCGGGGGTAGTAGTTGAAGTTGGTGAGGGGGTAACAAGCGTTCAGCCGGGTGATCACGTTATTCCGCTTTATACGGCAGAATGTAAAGAATGCTTATTTTGTAAATCTGGAAAAACCAATCTTTGTGTTGCTGTACGTGCAACTCAAGGTAAAGGCGTTATGCCAGATGGTACTACACGTTTTTCATATAATGGCGAACCAATTTACCACTACATGGGCTGTTCAACCTTTAGTGAATATACGGTAGTAGCCGAAGTATCTTTAGCTAAGATTAATCCTGAGGCGAATCACGAGCAAGTATGTTTATTAGGTTGTGGGGTAACTACAGGTATTGGTGCCGTGCATAACACAGCGAAAGTACAAGAGGGCGACTCTGTTGCTGTATTTGGCTTAGGTGGTATCGGTTTAGCCGTTGTACAAGGAGCACGTCAAGCAAAAGCAGGGCGCATTATTGTCGTAGATACAAATCCAGATAAATTTGAGCTGGCAAAACAGTTTGGCGCTACAGATTTCTTAAATCCTAAAGATTATGACCAACCTATTCAGCAAGTCATTGTAGAAATGACAGGCTGGGGCGTAGATCATTCATTTGAATGTATTGGAAACGTCAATGTTATGCGCTCAGCTCTAGAGTGTGCACATCGTGGTTGGGGACAATCTGTCATTATTGGTGTAGCGGGTGCAGGCCAAGAAATTTCAACTCGTCCGTTCCAGTTAGTTACTGGCCGTAAATGGTTGGGTACAGCATTTGGTGGTGTGAAAGGGCGCTCACAACTTCCTAAAATGGTCGAAGATGCTATGAAAGGTGATATTCAACTCGAACCTTTTGTTACTCATACCATGCCTTTACAAGACATTAATACTGCTTTTGATTTAATGCATGAAGGTAAATCAATTCGTACTGTCATTCATTTTTAAATGAAGAAAAAAGGGCTGTATTACAGCCCTTTTTTTATGCTTCATAGTTTTATATTTTAAATGGTATTACCACAAATATCAGTTGTATCTGGTGGGTAAATAAATTGAAGATCATCTCGATCAGTTATAAGTTCACTAGATAACAACTGGTGACGGACGACCATTACAGGTTGAAGAAAAGAAAGCGCCAGAGCTAAAAGCTTAATAGTATCAAAGGCTTACTTATACGATACTTCGTATAATGTATATTATGTTAAATAGAATATCTAAAAACCTACCATATATATGACTCTGGCTACTCTACATTACTGCTACGCCGTTTATTCTTTACTACAGTAAATTTTTAACTTGGTATCTGTTGCTCAAGCAACTTACCAAGCCGTGCCACTCTTAAAGACTTAAACTGGCTAACCCTATTTCTAATCTTAGCCACAATAGTTCTGGCAGCTTTCTACAAAATGTAATTACACTTTTATATTTACCCTAGTGAGCCGAGCTACCTTACTAAATTCTAAATTTACGAGCCGTATTATGGCTACTGGCTGCTATACAGATTTCTTTTTCTAAATCGCCTTTTAGTCTCAAAATTTTTAGCCTGCCCACGCTAAAGCTTAAAATACTAAATCTTTGTACTACATTGAAATTTAATAATAAATTTCCAAAAACTTCTTTACACGCTTGGAAAAACTGATATAGTACGTGTGTACAGCTATTGCTTAAATTCAATCTAATAATCCCTAGTAGCTATGAAGCTCAACAACATCATTTTCATACTTGTCTAATACAAATAAATTCAAGTGGTCTTTTCTTAAAAAGATTGAGTAATCATTTTTCTTCTCAAAGTTATTTAGATGAAATAAATTATCTAAACTGTAATAAAAATAGCTCAAGCACTCTCTCATCAACTTCATCCGAGCTTAAACGCTGAATGACGGCGCCTTCGATCATATATAAAAATAGTTTGGCATCGGTAAAGGAAGCATCGGGGTTAAGTGATCTAAGCTGCCTATATATTTCGTTGGTGAGCCATGTTCTATATCTCACGGCGGTTGTATAGGCGTTTGGGTAGTTATTTTTCGTTTCAAAAATGGCTTTAAATAGTAGGTAATACAGCCCGTCTATGTCTGCGTGTAAATCATAGAGCTTTTTGAGTTTATCGGCTGCGCTTGTGTCGTGGTCGTATTCGAGCATGGTGACTACTTTTTCTTGAAGTCGTTCTTTTTGCACGATCAAGCAGATTTCAATAAAGCGTTCTTTAGATTGAAAGTAGTTATAAAACGTCATTTTTGGTATTTCTGACTCTTTCACAAGTCTGTCGACGCCCACGATATGAAACCCGTTGTAATGGAACAGTTCAATTGATTTATTGACGACTTTTAATGCACGTGTTGGGAGAACTAAATTTGGCATATTTTTACCGTTATAAATTAAATTTTTGTTGTATATAAATGAGATATAAAAGCCTTCCACTTTTCTAAAGGTGAAAAAAAGGCATAGCAAAGCCATAAAGACTGTGCCCAGCACATCTCAAGTTTTAATTGTTGATGAAAGTTTTAAGTAATAACGAGCTAAAGCCTGAAAAAGCCTTACGGCGATCAAGCTGCGTTAAATGTTCTAAGCTGTGTTGTTATAACTTATGGCAAGGGCTGCCATGAAATAATGGTGCAAAGCCAACTCCTTTTTATTTGGAGTTCTGCCAAAGCATAAGATTTATGGTGGCAGAACGGAAGCGGGTTGACAGACTGGTAGGACTCCAGCACACATAAAGTGTCCCTCTCCCGTCCTACCGCTACGGGAGGGAACGAGAAGTACACACAAAACTATTCCTCGGAAGGAATAATCCCGATGCGGTCCTATAGCAGTCTGTCAAAACTGCCTGGCAATGTAGGCCAGAAGCCAAATGTTAATCTCCAATATTTGAAGTGTCAATGTGAAATTGGCTAGAAATTATTTAAATAATTATTATTTTTCATTTAATTACATAATTAAGGATATTCTTAAGTAATATTTACAATCTGCTTTTATATCATTAAGTTAAATTTTAAAGTTGCAAAAATTTATATATTAGATTGGTTCAAAAATTATCATTTTGGTGTTCACAAGCGTACGCTTGTGAACGGTTAAGTAGTTACTTACTCGTTTGGCTTTATAATTTTGCTAACAATATGTTCATGCGTAGGTACAAGCCCTGCTTTTAAACCAAGTGGCTTAAACACTTTATCTAACACAGACTGAGTGAGTTTACCTTTATCCTGCTCAATGTCCGTTAAAGTCCGACGGCTTATACCCACCAAATTAGCATATTGTTCTTGCGACAAACCCAACACATTTTTGCGTAAATACGATAGCAGTTGCCCCAATGTAATCTCACTCAACAAATATTGTTTATATAAATCTATAAGAATCTGCTGACGGTCTTGGGTTTGATTTTTTACATTCATAGCAGTTCCCATCTTTTCAATTTAGCTTCTATGTAATCAAATGACAGCGCTGGCATTTCAATAATTTGTTTTGGTACACCTTTATCAACTAATCGTTGCTTTAAGCCAAGCAGGTTATTCGCCAAAGTCCTTAATGTTGCTAGAGATAAATCGGGATCGCACCAAGGAGCAAGTTTTTGTGTAATTTGCGCCCACCGGTATTCACCTCCTTCCTCATACGGACTTCCCCAAGTTGTCGATCTGGTCACAACTTCCGGATCGGCTTTCATAGGTGCAAAGTCATAAATAGGCGAAAGATAAATTTTTCCAGATTTTTTTATAAACGATGTATTCCGACCGTGGTTATCTGAATTGCCAAAAATGATATTGAGTAAGTCGCGTTGTAACCACTCACAAACAAATTGTGATACATCAAAATCTGAGTCAATGCTTGTGAGTAATCTACATAGATCTTCAATGACTTCGAAATGATTAAGATGACTACCAGAAGACTTATTTAGTACAGAATACACAGACTCTAGACCATAGCGGTGCCAATATTGATCACACCATTCTGTATCGAATCTTGGAAGCCACAATGACGGATATTTTGTACCTTCAATGAGCTTCATTTGGGTTGTTTCAATTGTGTTGAAACCTAATTCATTGAGTATCTGATAATAATAATATTCAGCTCTCAGAATGTCACAATCAATCTCGCTACGTTTATTTCGCGGGAATTTAACTAAATAATGCTGATCTGGCTGATCAAATTTTTCTTGGTAGGTGTCAATCCAGACTTTTTGTTCCGGTGAAACACGAATAAGTAATTTGGGAGCTTCCCCGCCAGCACCAGTTGCACCACCACTAATAGCTCCCATTTGTTGAGCATATTCCAGAAAATCAATATTACGCTCAGCCACATCTTCCTTACTAAAATAACGTAAGTGCAAGGTTGACTCTGGGTTTAGTGGAGGTAATGCTTCTTTAATTCGTAAATTACCAACAGGTGCCATCCCACCTTTTTCTAATAGAATACTTTCTTGTTCCGCATAGGTTAAGCGTTGTAAATCTAGATAATTCACCCAATAACGGCGTGCAGCGCCAGATGGAACAATATCATCTAAAAAGCCAAACCATGTGTTCGATTCATGTTTGATAAGAATTTGTACAGGAAGTGATAAACTACAGGCGTGCTCATCTCGTCTGTCTAAATATTGAATGGCATAATTCAACTCATACTCTAGTTCACTGGCACTAGCCGAACCCAACTTAGGTTCCAGCAGTTTTAGCTCTGCTATATCTATCCAGTTTTTATTTAGTAAAGCTTGTATCGTTAATTTTTTCATTAGTACAAATGAGCAATTATTTTCTCAAAAATACTATAAAAATAAGTTTTTGTGAATATATTTGCTCAATTTGATTTATTTTAGACAAAAGTGAGCAAATTTTTGCGCATCTCATATTTATAGATAGCAATAATTTATTTATCCGTTTTCATATGTTGAATATTACATTGTGTAGATTCACCAAACAAACGAGAGTATTCACAACAAAATAGCTTATTCAGTATAAAATTATGACTTAAGCTACCCATCTCGCCCATTAGGCCGTGTCATATACTTAAAGTAATAAGAGTAAAAAATGACTCAAAATAAAGTTGAATTAGCAGAGAAATTGTCAAAAGAATCGCATCAAGGTCAAAAGTATGGTCCTCATGATTACTTTGATTACCATATTAAAGGTGTGGTCAATTCATTAATTGAGCACCGATTTTCGGAAGTCTATATTATTACAGCCCTTCTACACGATAGTGTAGAAGATACACCTCTTACCCTAGACAAAATCGAAAGTTTATTTGGAAAAGAAGTCCGCGATGCCGTTGATGCATTAACTAAACGAGAAACTGAAACACGCGAAGAATATTTGATTCGTTGTGGTTTGAATCCAATTGCTCGAGTCGTGAAACTTCATGATGCAGCCTTTAATGCGCACAACTCATATAAAGAAAGTAATCAATCACGTGTCGATTATTACCTTCAAACCATGTTGATTGTTTCAACGGCGCAAGATAAGTTGAGATAAAAGACAACGAAATAAATCCGTTGCCTTTTTATTTTTAAGATTGTGCAAAAGCCCAAATATCTTTTGATGCAATCGTGTCAGATACAAGTCTAAAAATCATAGGTTCTAGGTCTTCATCTACCACAACATAACCTTTCGAGTTATTTTTTAGCGCATCACACTTATTATCAGTAAGTTGATAGTTTGCGGTATTGGCTAATGCACTTTCAGTAATCACACCTGTAAACACACAATTCGGGTCTTTCGAGACAATTTTACCTTGTGCATTCACCTCGGCATTTACCGTCATTCCATCTGGAAATGATAAATCGTAGGTACCGACCAATTGATTAAGCAAAAGTTTTTGATCAGCAATTTTTTCATAATGTGCTAATTCAACTGTCATCGCTTGATTAGACTGGTTGCTCTTCCAAGTCTTATTTTTGGCATCGTAGCTCATCACAATCTTGGCACGGTTTTCATCATCATCTAAAACCAATAATTTAGTTCCATCTGCGCCAGAATAGTATTTACCCGCCATAGGTAACTCTTCATCAGTTTCGGTACTAATAATATAAGTGCCGACGTCTAAACTCGGCGCTAAGGCAGGTTTTTCAGTCGAGACTTGGTCATCATGATCATTGTCATTACAAGCCGCCAATCCAAGCCCAAGGAGTAAAACCAATAAACAACGTTTCATGGTCTTTCTCCTTACTTGTTAAATAAGCTTTTTAAACGGATTTTAAGCCATTCTTGACCTGCTGGTCGTTGGTCATAAGCCACTTGCATTGCAGTCACCGCAATTTTACTTTGCATTACCACGCTTTCATCCGACATTTGAGCGGCAGTTGGTGCCGATGGTGCCGCGTCTATTCCTAAACCAAATTGGTTGTTGCCTTTACTATCTTTGGTCACTTGGAACTTCAATTTATATAAGTCATACGTCCCAATTTTTGAAAAAGCAAAAGGCGTACTGGTTGTTAAATTTTTAGGGAAATTCACATTGAGGGTAATGCCTTTTGGCAACAACTGGCCCTTGCCTGCCTTAGCTTGTAATTCTTTTAATAACACTACGGTTTGCTTTGCCACAATCGCAGAGTTAGGGTTGTTTAAAGTTTTGTCGTCTACCGTGTTTGTATCGGCGCTTAATGCAATAGATGGAATGCCACGGCCTGCTGAAAACTGTACATTGCCAATGGTGCCAGAGTGTACAACGACTTTTCCGACATTTTGGCCTTCATTTGGGCCAGATAAAACTAAGTCAGGTGCTTTACCCCAATGCTTTGGTGCAACCACGTCTAGTCCATAAACGGTTGCCATGACTGGTGTACCATGCGTGTAATTCCAGTCGCCATTGGTATAGCCCGCTTTGGTAAAGGTTCCAGCAGCAGGTGCGCCAATCGGTGCTGCACCATTGTGACAACCGTTTTCAGCCGTAATTTGCTTATCATTATCTGCGTTAATCGTTGTTGAACTGTACATGACAATTGCACCACCACGACCACTTTGTGGTGAACACGGCACAGACACAAGCACGTTATGACCATTTGCTTTTAATTCATCATAGAGTGCTTTGATATTGCTGGTTAGACCGTCATCATTAACCAATAAAATATTTAATGCAAAAGCTTGAGTCGTACACAAAGACAGAATAAGGCCGCCCAATAAACTTTTTTTCATCACTTAACTACCATGTTCTTAAATTTTGATTTGTATAGTAGTTGCCCTATATGTAGGTTTAGTGACTAATCACTCGTAAAAATCCAAATATTTTTCCATTAAAAATTAAATAATTATATTATAAGTTATTGCTATATTTCTTTTTATCAACTAATTATCAATCTCATTGTTCATGTTAAAAATGACAAAACCCACTTTCGTGGGCTTCATTAAAAGTATCATCTCAGGCTTTAAATTAAATACGCCCAACCTCTAAATATGGAATCAGGTTTTTATCAAAATTTGGTCGTGGGTCGCCTTCAAAACTAATAAAGCCATGCATACCCGTTAAACGCTCACCTTTATAAAACTGGTTTAACTGATAACGCGGGTCTTTATGGGAAAGCGTAAAACTCACCACGCCAACACCCTGCTGTTTTGACTTGTTATAGGCATCTTCAAGCATTTTATGATGCAAAGCCAAATCTTCGGGATGGCACATAAGCGTATGCAGTACATGATACTGAATAGAGTCGCCAAGTTTAGGCAAACGCATGCCCTTAGTTATTGGCGTCAATAAGTTATAAATGGGTCTAAGCACAGCTATGGCCGAACTATAATTTAGAATCTTGGTTTGCTTAATACTATGCTGATCCCATAGTCCAAACATACCCACCAGTTTTTCACCCTTAAAGTAAAGTGAAAAGTCCGAAAGTTTCATCCCTGAAAAATACTGATGACCTTGGGCAAGCTCTTCAAAGTTATAGGCAGGTATAAAGTTGTAAAACTCTGCCATGTCACGAATAAACTGGTTCATGGTTTCCACATGTTTAGCTTCGGCAGCACAGCTACGGATCTCTTGAAGATGACTCTGTTTAGCAGCCTGTTTTAAAAAAGCCGTGATTTTTCTTTTTGCGCCAGTGCTCGTCAGGCTTAATGTTTCTATAAGCCCTTCATCATAATAATCGGGCATTCCCGTTTTGCCCGTTTGTATAGCGGCACGTGCGGCATGATTATCATCAAAAATAATCATTTGGCTAAAGTTAGGTGCGTGCATGGTATCTTTTACATGCTTACCTAACACCTTCACCAGTGATTTACCCCGATAGCTATGGTCTACCCGTAAGTCGCCCGCGTAGCGTAAGTTCTGTATGTTTCGGTCGACATAACAAGGACGATAGCCATTGCTATAACAAGCCACTTTCTTTTGGCTTTCGGTATCTTCAATTACAACATGCAGTTTATGCCGATAGACAATGTCGGACGCCTTAAAATAACTCGGTTCACGCTGAAAGCTAATTTGTATACCTTTGGTGGTCATGGGCACCGCAATTAACTCTCGCAAAGCTTCGTCATCTGCCAAAGTCGCTTCACGGGTAATGAGAGTGTTATTCGCAAGGGGTGTATTTGTTTTATTCATTATTCACCTGTTGTGCGGTCTGCATAGGAACCAAACTGTTTAAACGTCCCATTTGGTCGAGTAGCTGATAGACAAATACTACTTCGTCTTGGTCATTTACGGTTTTTTGGGTTTGGGCATCGAGTAGTTTCTGCTCGGTATTGAGCAAATCAAAGGTAGTTTTGGTGCCCACATCAAACTCTTTACGTGTATAGACAAAAGCAATAGACGCTGCCTCTATGGCATTTGCCAATGCGTCTTTATTTTGTCGGATGGTTTGAAGCTGTGCATAGGTGGTACGGGTACGCTTATTTAAGTCCAGTTCAAGACTTCGTATTTTCTGGTGAGCCAAATCAATATCGGCCTGCGCTTTTTAACATTGGCGCGATTTAAACCATCGTCATAGAGCGGTACATTGAGCTGTAACCCGACCATATAGTTATTACTTTCAGAACCAATATAACTCGCTTCATCTTGCTTTCCGGCACGACTGGTCAGCATAACCGTTGGCCAGAGTTCCCGTTTAGTTAAAGCGTATTGTTTCTCTGCAGCTTGCATTTCATATTTAGCGCGCATTAAAGCCGGATGATTCTTGGTTTGCGCCAAAATTTCATCTAGCCCATTTGGTATAGCAGGCAATTGTTTAATCGCAACAAGGTTGTCAGGTGTTGTACCAGTTACTTGATAAAACTGTGCTTCACTTACAGTCAAGTTAGACTGCGCCTGTGTAATATCGGCTTGGCCTTGGGCGACTTGCGCTAAAACCTGAGCCAAATCTGCACGGGTAATCATACCGACATCAAAACGGCGCTTTGACTCATATAAAGACCGTTGCAGGTTCGCCATGGTCTTTTGTCTAAGTTCTAAAATGGCTTTTTTCTTTAATACGTCGGTATAGACCATGACTGTATTTAAAATGGTTTCCGATCGTTGATCTGACAAGCCTTGGTGTTGAGCAGAAAGCTGACTCTCGGCAATATCTACACCCAAACGATGCCGCCCAGAGGTATAAATCGGATAATCTGCCTGTAACTGCAAACTTCGTCCTTTACGGTTTCCTTCGGTTGGAAACATAACTTTTGGCGGCGTATCTATTCGTTCATAGTCTAGTTGCCCGACTAAATTGACTTTAAGTCCATCACGCTGTTTAGCCTGTTCAAGCATAGCGGTAGACTGGTTTACACTTAAACGGCTGACTTCAAGCTGACTTTCATGTCTTAAACTGGCAGACAACGCCTCGTCTAAAGTCATGGCCTGTGTATTCGACACAATCAACACGCCTAAATATAAGGCGTGTCGAAGTGTTAAAAAACGAGTATTAAATGACTTCATCCCTTTCATAGTTGTTCCAAACTATTAAGGGTGACTTTCTTAAGTGGCTCAGGCTTGATATTGCCTTCGATAATGCCATCAAACATGACCAGTTGCTTATACGCATTCCAACCATTATTGGCTTGGCGAATTTGAGGCTGGTCGAGCTGCCCCAAGTTTCGTGCAAGTTCATAGTGGAAGTTTTGACGTAAGATACTGTCGATATATTCATTGTTAATGCTGTGATGAATATCGCCTTCAAAAAGCACGCAATAAAATGGTTTAACCTGTTGTTGGGTATCAATCGCCAGTAAAGAAATCGCTTTCGATTCGGTTTCGTTTAACTGAGACAACAACTGTTGAGCGGTTTCAGGTGCTAGTTTTTCACCGACCAGATCTACACCAAAGCGGCGGCCTTGGAACTCAAAACACGGAATTTGCTCTATAAAGCCAGTCACTTTTAAACAGTCATCCAGACAGTAACGCAATAAGCCATTCCCCGAAGTAATCAGAGGGCTGACCACATCACCTTGTTTAAGTTGCCATGAAGGAACGATTTGGCCTTGTTTCTCACCTTCTAAATATTCAAATTCATAGAAATGGCTTTGGTATGCGAGTGGGTATTGGTCGTTATAGGGAATGGTCACTACACCTTCGGTTGCCCATAAGCCTTTGCCTTCAAACTGAACACTGGGCAGTTTCTCTTTTAATTTTTCCGCCCAAGCTTTTGAACCTGCGGTATCCCAACTCGAAACTAGACTTAACTTTGGCCAGAGCTTTTTAAAGTCGATCTGTGCGCCGTTTGAACTTGCAATTAAGGCTTGAGCACTTTCAGGGCTATGCGGTGCAGTCACTTCTTTTAGTGAAGACTGACGATTGCCCCATTTACCACTGTTAAGCACTTCAATGACATCTTGTTGCAGTGACTCCAAACGCTCAAGCAATTGCAGCGCAAACGTTGGACTCCACACCGAAATCATGGCTAAGTTACGGTTTGCGACTAAATAACAAATGGTGGCAAACAGTGCATCGTCTGCATTGGCTGCAAAAGCAACGTTACTTGGAACCGCTTGGGTAAACTTAGACAATATACGTTTACCTACGCCAAGTAGCGCACTGTCATCATTTAGATTTTTGTCTTTTAAAACTTCACGCTGACTTTCAGGCAACCATGACACTGACCAGTAATGTGTACCCGAACTAAGCCCTGGGCATTTACGGTATAAACTTGCCATCCACGGCGCAATCGCATGGTCAAGTTCATCTAAAAACAGCTTGGTGTATGGAATAAACTTGATTTGCTCACTCGAACCACTGGTCGGCTGGAAACGAACCAATTTACTGCTCGAGAGTGAAAGCTTTTGTTCACGGTAACGCTGAATGTCTTCTCGCCAAGCGCTATAGCGAGTGGCAGGAAATGCTTTTACAAACTGCTCATAATTTTGAACCTTTTTATCTTTGGCAAAGGTCGAGGTCTGCAAAATCGAATGCAAAATTTGACGTTGCGTGGTCTCTAGGGCATTAAACTGCTTTTGGAAATTACGGTCAGATGCATCACACCATTTTTTTAAAATAAGATGCGAGCCGAGAGTCAGCCATTCATTAGATTTCATTGGATAGCCTCTCTACGTTTTGTTTTATGAGTTACGCGGGCTTCAAACTTTCCTTTACTGGTCGGTTTAGTCATCAGCTTTACAGGGAAACGGGCAATATCTTTCCAGCCAAGACGACCAATACACGGCAGTTCTGTACCGGCTTTCCAAGTGGGATTTTTCTGCTCAAAGAAATGAATATTTGGGTTCTTTTCTCTCATTTCGGCAGTAATCGGTGCAACTTCACCTTTTAGTGGCTGATAGTCATCACCAAAGTTGAGCAAGCCCGCTTCACGGTCATAGTATTCACCAAAGAATTTTTCACAGTAATGCTCAACCACTTCCGAAAGGTGTTGGTTTTCATCTTTAATGTTTGGGTAATAGACATAATAGTTATTGGCAAGTAAGAGATAGGTCTTATAGCCTTTAGAAATGAGAAGCCAATAAAGTTCGTTAAAAGGATATTTGATTCGGAGCTTAATCATGAGTTTAAGCATAGTGCTTTGTAAGCTACGCGTGCCCCAGAACTTCTTCAAAATAACCGTATCACCGCTAAAGAGTACGGTGTAGTCTTTACCATTTAAATAAAAGTGCTGCACAACAACCGTCGAGAAACCGACTATTTCGTCTGTTTCAGAGTCAAAAATTAAAATCGCACCGCTTTTATTTTCAAAATCATCTACAAAAATAGAAAATCTGGTATTTTCATAATACTGTTCGTAAATGGAATACATCACTTTTAGTCGATCAGTATCAATTTGCTCTTTTTCAAAATATTGCCCATAAGTTGCATTTTTCAGGTTCAATTTTGAAATCAGTTTATATGTTGTATTAATCATAATACTTTAATCTCCCACATTCAGATCTTTGAGTTCCACTCGCTCATACGGCGATATTAGAAACTCGTATAAATGTTCTTTTTCTATGAAGGGATACGTTTTGATATGCCCTATTGTTTTTCATTCTTTAAAAGCTGCCCTCTACTGCTAAAACCTTACATATTCATTTTCTTCCCCCTATCCATAAAGATGGTTAAAAAGGCGGTCACAAACATGATGATTGCGAGCATGCGTAATAAATCGTTGAAACTCGATGTTAGTGCTTGAAAGTGAATGTCGCGGTAAATCACACTGAGCGCGATTTGCTGAGCATTTGCGCCGACTTCCTGATATTGCGCCGTGAGTTGGTCGAGTCGTTCTGTAAATATCCAGTTTTGCGGTGTCATCGACTGATTAATCTGGGTGACGTGCATTGCGGTCAGCCAGTCTAAAGATGAGTTAATCAGTGCCAGTCCAACCGCACCACCGATATTACGCATGAGGTTATAAATACCGCTGGCATCGGCCACTTTACTGAGTGACAAAGTGCTCATAGCCAAATGTGACACCACAATCAGGCAAATCATAAGACCAATACCGCGGTAAATTTGCGGCCAAAACATAAAGTCATAATCGCTATGAATGCTGAGGTGCGAATTGAGCCATACACCAAAGCCAGCCAGAACCATTCCAACAAATACGGTTTTGCGGGTATCGAAGTTAGGAATAAGCCACGCAAGGAAAGGCGCAAAACAGAACATGACAATGCCTGTCACCATCATGACGTGACCAATCTGGCTACTGTTCATTTCACGGACTTGCCCAAGAAACACAGGAATCATGTAACCCAAGCCATACAGCGCCATGCCAATCACAAACGTTGTGATGGCACTTAAAGTAAAGTTTTTGTTTTTAAATACTGATAAATCGAGCAAAGGCTTAGGCTGGGTAAAACTTCTAGAAAAGAAAATCATGCCGCCTACAACGCAGATCATAAAAGCAATACGAACGCCTGTGTCGGCAAGCCAGTCATGTCGTGCGCCTTCATCGAGGAAATATTCAAGCCCACCCAAAAACATCGCCATACCGACCAGACTGAGCCAGTCCATGCTTTTGATGAGTGAATAATTGGCACGGTCAATATTTGGGCCTGAGTAAATGACAGTAGCAATGATAATGCCCGGAATAATATTGATCAGGAACATCCAGTGCCATGAGAAATTATTGGTGAGCCAACCGCCAATGGTTGGGCCAATCGCAGGCCCTAAAGTACTGATCATGCCAAACATCACCAATGGCAATGAACGTTTTGCTTCAGGGAAAAGTAGGTACAAGGCCGTCATGGAAGTTGGAATCATTCCGCCGCCCATAAAACCTTGAATGCCACGGAATACCAGTAAACTTTCCAAGTTCCACGACAAAGCACAAAGTAAAGAACTCACCGTAAAACCAATTGCACACATGGTGTAATACACCCGTGTTGAAAGCACCCGCGAGACAATACTCGACATGGGAATTGCAATAATTTCGGCAATTAAATAAACCGTTTGTACCCAAGTGACTTCATATCGACTTGCGCTCATACCAGCTTGAACTTCGTTTAGAGAACTCGCCACAATCTGAATATCAAGAATCGCCATGAAGTTGCCAAAAATCATGGCAGCAAAAATTGCCCATGCAGTTTTTGCAGGAAACCTCCACTCGGCTTCAACATGCTTATTCATTTTCTTATTACCTAAAATTTTTTTATTAAGTTCTTAGGTCAACGGTGGCACTCACCGACATTCCAGGTTTAATCAAATCAATATGCGGGCTTGAATCTATGGCAATACGTACAGGAATACGCTGTACAACCTTGTTAAAGTTGCCTGTGGCATTGTCTGGTGGCATGAGTGAAAAAGTTGCGCCTGAAGCTGGTGAAAAACTCTCAATTTTTCCGGTATAGGTGAGGCTCGGATAGGCATCAAGTTTTAACTTCACTTTTTGACCGATATGCATTTTTTCAATTTGGGTTTCTTTGAAGTTCGCTTGTACATACAAACTATTTTAAGGAATGATCGCCATTAAGCGGGTTTGTGGAGAAACGCGTGAACCTTTTTGAATTCCAAGGCTACCGATCTTGCCCGAAACAGGACTGACCACTTTTGATGAAGCTAAATCAACCTGATACAGGTTTAAATTCGCATTGGCACTTTGAATATCTGCCAAAAGCTGCGCTCGACTGGCTTGTAAGCTCCCCAACTGAGCTTCTGCTGCATGTACGGCGGCTTGCGCTTTGCTGAGCTGTGCTTGAGCTGTTAAATATTGAGACTGGATTCCTTCAAAATTTTGTCGGGTAATCACGCCATCTTTTAACAAGTCTTGATAACGCTCGAACTCTTTTTTCAAACGAGATAGGTCGGCTTGTGCTGCCACTACACCACTATTTGCTTCAGTAATTGAAGACTTGGCAGACTTTTCATTTTGTTGTTGTACGCCCAGTGCGGCTTCTTTTAAGCTGACCACAGAACGGGCTTGGTCATAACGAGCTTGATAGTCACGATGGTCTAATACCGCTAAAGTTTCCCCTTTTTTTACCACCTGATTATCGTTAATTAATAACTCCATCACTTCGCCTGAAATCTTTGGCATAACCCAAGTCACATCGGCTTGCACATAAGCATTATCAGTAGATTGATAGAATCGATATACCAAAAAATAATATACGATACCGGCAACTAAAAATAACAGCAGGACACTAAAAACACCCCAAGTTATTTTCTTTCGACTTTGGAAATTAGTATCAGTTTCTAGCTGAGCTACGTTATCCATATTCATTCCGCTTATTTGTAATATTCGATTTTTTATTTAAGCCAATAAAATTATTGGTTTCTTTTTTACGTAACTTTTCACTTGGTTTTATTCAATGAATCGTGACAGCGTAAAATTTGGTGCAAATTATGGTTCTGAAGTTAATTAAATATCATTGACTTCTTTGCCATATATTTTTTCTATTTATGTCAATAAAGCATATTATATAAACTATGTTTAAAAATTATGTAATTCGAACTAGTGTAGATTTCTCGTAATAAATCCATCTAAAAATTCAATACAAGCTATTGTTAATAAACACTTTACTTTTTATTTAAGCTTCAATAAAACTCTTTTAATAAAAGCAATATATTGCAGAAATATTAAGAATAAATTTTATTGTGTAATATTTAAGTATTATTAATTAAAATAATATGTAATTTAAAAATGAGTTAACAATAAAAATTGTTATACTTATAAAAATAGAATATATATGATTTATAAATATTATATTTTATAAAATTAACAACAACAAACTGACAAAATATTAAATCTAACAAGCAATGATTGCTTAATAAATAAGCCATTATAACAAGTAAAATGGCTTATAATTTTTTGGATAAAAAACAGTCTTAAAATAAATTTAGACCTATTATTAAAAGACAAACAAAGCTTTAAAAATAGTGATTTAAGAGGTTTTGTCTATTGATTTAAAACCTTAAAAATTTCTTCTAAAGTTATTCCAATCGCAAGCAATTCACTATCTTGATGAGCTAAGGCATCTATTTCAAATCCGATTGGCAGTTTTGATTTCGCGCCCTTTCCAATAGGTAAACTCAGGCCCGGTATTCCAATATTACTGCCGGGGTCTGTATTTCGCATGAGTGTCTGGAAAGTTTCAATTGAATAGACTTCTTCGTTTGCTAGTGGTGCAATAATCGGTGATGTCGGAAATAATAAAGCATGTAAATTATGCGCTTTAAATGTGTTTTGGTAGAGTTCAAGCAATTGTGGACGAGCTTCACTAATCGCTTTTTCATACAAAGGTAAAACAGGAACAAATTGACCAGTCTGATCTAAAGTTAACTCAGGAAGAATATTCAGTTTAAAAATTGCCTGTACATCTGGGCTTGAGATCTGATCGACTACAGCCTCTATGGTCAAATTTACATGATGATCTTTCAAATATTGAATCAGGTCATACTTGCCTTCATAGATAGCCACAGGAAATGAAATAGCTTGATTGAGTTGTTCTAAATTTGGCATATCAACGGAAATAATTTCGACTCCTGCACTTTTTAAAAGCTCAAGCGCAATATGAGCCTGTTCATGAACGTCTTCATCTAAATGATTCCAAAAATATGAATTGATACCGAGTCGAATTTGATGAGGCTCTAATGGTTCTTTCTTTGGCTCTTGAGTGATGAGTTCATCAACTAAGATAATGTCAGATACGGTATGTGCAATAGGTCCAGCAGTATCTCGAGTATGTGAAATCGGGGTAATACCTTCTTGTGAATATCGCCCTACCGTAGGACGAAAGCCGACACAGCCATTTAAGGCACTTGGCAGTCGAATAGAAGCACCTGTGTCTGTACCCATAGCAATCGGAACCATACCCGCCGCAACAGCTACCGCACTACCCGAAGAAGACCCACCAGCAATATGTGACGGGTTTACTGCATTTCGTGTACCCACAACGCCCTCTATATGCATGGCAGTATTATAACCTGTTACCCCAAAGGCTAATTCGTGCATATTGGCTTTACCAACAATGATTGCACCTTGATCAATGAGTTTTTGAATAACGGGTGCAGAAGTTTGAGGTCTAAATTGAGCTAAAGCTGGCGTACCTGCACTATTTGGAAAACCTGCAACATGAATATTATCTTTAACCGCAATTAAAATACCCATCAAAGCTGGACATGGTTTTCCACTCAGTTGGTATTCATCCCAATATTGAGCTTGCTGAATTGCTGAAGCTTTATCTGTGCTAATAAAAGCATTTAAGGATTGCTGTTTTTCAATATTATCGAAGTAATGATGCACAAGCTCTTCACAAGATACTTTTCTTTCATGAATCAGTTTAGTAATGATATCTACTGAAGCGTTTGATAAACCCTGTGATTCGATCCAATTATTTTTTTCATTTGTATTTAACATAGTAACTTAGAATCCATTTAAGTTGTAATTTTAGGAACTTAGTACAAATTGCTCATTCATTCGCATCCTCAAAATTGAGGATTGCTTAAACTTTAATGTCGAATGAGCAACGCCATTTCAGTGCGATTATTGCAGCCGATTTTTCTCATAGAATTGTTCAGATGAGTCCTTAATGTAGTAAAGCTAATATCGAGTAAATTGGCCACGTTTTTATCGCTTAAGCCTTAATGTATTATTTTTTGCATTCAGATAGATATTTTTCAATCATAAAATTAACTATATCTGTTTCACCAAGAGCCTCCCTAGTTTTTTCAGTATTATAAGTTTTCCAAACCTCATCCCAATGGTCTTTAATATATGTGACCATACATTCCTTGTAAGGATTTGGTGTATTTTCATGAATATGCGCTAAGAATTTGTCTTGATGTTTAGCTGTAGAATTTCCACAACCAAATAATGAAATAATTAGAAATAATCCTATAGTTAAATTTTTCATTTTTTTAAAAATATCTCCTTCATCAACTAATGGATCTTTATTTTAGGTTTTAAACTCCAACCTTTGATTAAATGATAAACTTTAATAACAACCTTTCAAACGGAATATTTTTTGAATAATAGCTCTTCATATTTTAATTTAATTTATTGTAAGCCAATGAACGGTTTAGCCTTTCTATTAACAATATAAGAGGATCAAAAGTCCCATCTTTGAATGTCCACCTCTCGGTCCAACAGAATATATTCCAGAAATACAATAACAAGAATTTTTAGCGGATTGACTATAACTTCTTAAAGTACGAGTGTTAGTAGATGTGCTTCTAGTTTTGATGAAGTAAACAATAAGCTAGTTGATAAAAATAATATATACTTTCATCTAATATATATACATAAATACGAAATTAAAAAAACCCGCTTCAAAAAGAAACGGGCCATAATAACAAAAAACTTACAGCGCAGTATTTGATATTGATAATACAAATTAAAATATGTATTTCCAATATACTTTAAGAATATAAATGTTGGAATAGGATATTAGTCAACCAAGTATTAAATGCTTGCTTTGACACGAAAGATGGAGCTTGGAATAGATCTATATCAACATTTAAATCATGATGACCTACAACTTTATATCGGCCACCACCTAAAATAATGATGTTTGTATGAGGATATTTCAGTATTGTTAATGCATGGCCCAAAAATCTAGCTTGTTTTTCTTTATCATGCTGACACAGCTTAAAGTCGTGTGAATTTACAAAGAAATCATATTCTCTATCTATTGTTGCCTTAATTTGCGTAAGTTCCACTTCAATCTCCTTATTATGGGAAATCTTTTTATAACACAAAAAAACCCACTATTGACTAGCTCTAAAGTCAAAAATTGATATCGATGTTATCAAAAATAGATGATGCAAAATCAACTATATCTTTTCCGATTTCTACAATTAAATCTGTTACTTCAACTGGATCAGGATTTACAGAATTAAGCACAGAGTTTTCCTGCTTTTGCTCATCCTCGACATCTAATTGTTCTATATTATTTATTGGATCATTTTGATTTTGCATTAATTTAAGTCAGTAAAATTCCGTTGAGCATACTTTAACTGAATCAAGTATGGTTTTAAATCTTAAGCCTCAGCCCCTAAATACCAATTTTTCCAAGAACTGGTTCCTCTCGTTTCAAGAGGCACTGTTGGAATCAATTTCTCTTTTAATATTTCAGTTTGTTCAACCGCTTTTGCAATTCTCGCTTTGACTGAATGAATACATTCGCGATCACCAAATTCGCAGCGGTCTAAAGTTGTACCACCACAAGGCCCGTTGGCTAAACCTTTTGGACATGTTTCAGGGCAAATATATAAAGTGTCACCTAAACGGCACTGACCACAGCTTTCACAACCGACTAGGCTATGTTTACTCAGTACTTCTGTTTTAAGTAATACTTTAGCAACTAAAGTGTTATCCCAAAAAGACGCTTTAAAAATAAACCGTCCAATACCTTTAGCAATTTTTGATCCAAACATTGCTTCATGCATAACATGTAGCTGGCGATATTTAATTAATTGTTTAGACGTTGGCTGACGCGAAAACCGAGCAATTTCAGGCGAAAACTCTTTGCCTGTAGTGACTTGCCAAAGTGAATTCCAAAGCTCTTCTAAAACGTTAAGCTCCAGATGTCTGTATTGCTCGACGTAGCTTTCAAGCAGCATTTGTTCTTCAGGCTTATGACAAGCAGATAAATGAATACCTGAAAATCCCAAATGTTTACATATCAAAATTTGCAAAGCACAGCGCAAATAAACTCGGTCTGTATGCCCTGCCTGTTTTTCGTCTGCCAAAACTTTTAGCATGTGCGCGGTGATTACAATACCCGCGACTTTATGCTTCACCATAAAATTGGCTCGGCCCAAAGTCAGTGGCATGACACAAGCCAGTATTTGCTGTGAATAATTGTTCTTGGTTAAAAATGATTTGGCTTGTTTTAAAGCTTCAATGTCATAGCCCAATTGAGTAATGATAAAGTCAGCGCCTGCTTTAATTTTCTTATGCAGTTTTAAGTACTGCGCATCACGCTCAGCTTCAACATATTTAAATGGATTAAAAGCAACCCCAATACGAAACCCGTCGTGTTGCTTGGCAGCCATTACGGCGTTTACCGACTCTAAGTAACGACTACGAGGCTGCCCATCTCGACCATTATGATGTTCTTTGAGTCTATCGCCTGTAAGCAATAACAAGTTTTGAATATTGGCTGTTTGAGCTTGTTCTAAAAATTGCTCGAAGTCTTGTATGTCTCGCGCCTTACCTGAAAAGTGTAAGACTTTATCGATTGAGTCAGGGTAGCTTTTGCTGGCTTCAAGCGGCGCAATATCATGATCTGAATGTACGCGATCTGCCAATGTCATTGCAGCCGGATATCCTGCAAACTCATGTTTCACAGGATAAATTTCATGCAGTGAAGTGAGGTACTCCACCAGCACAAAAAACTGGTTTTGCTGGAAGCAGGGAGAAACGTGTGACATAGGCAAAGTGCTGATCAAAACATGACATCAATCATAAGCGCGGCATTATAAATCAAAGTGCATCAAGATGCGCTAGTCAGAAAGCTCATTGTTTTGCTTGCCTTCACCCTCTTTATTTCTAGGTAATTCGAGTGAACGAGGAAATATAAAATCAAAAGAATCGAGTGCATAGCGGTAAAGCTGAGCTGGTCGTTTGCCCACAATTTTACTGTGGTTAGTTTCTTCAACTGCACCTGCTTCTATCATACGGCGTCTAAACGCTTTTTTATCTAAGGATTGCCCAAGAATAATTTCATAAATGGTTTGTAGCTCGGTCAGTGTAAATAACTCGGGCATGAGACTGGCTGGCAATGCGGTATAGCGGGTTTTATTGGTTAAACGCTCTAAAGCTAATCTGAGCAATTCATTATGATCAAACGCCAATGCTAAATCTTTTGCTTTTTCCCATTCACTGTATTCAGCCAAAGCTTGGTGTTGATAGGCATTAAAATCAATTAAAGCAAAATACAAAATCGTCACTGCCCAGCCACGCGGGTCACGTTTTGCATTACCCACAGAAGCAACTTGTTCCAAGTAAGGTGAAGCAATCCCTGTTTTTTCGACCAGCTTACGATATGCGGTGGCCATCAAATCTTGGTCATGAGTTAAATCGGCAAAACCACCCGGTAAAGCCCATTGGTCTTTGGCTGGAAAGTTGGGTCGCTTAATGAGTAATACCTGTAACTGACCATTAAATACCGAGAAAATAGCCATATCGACCGTGAGTAAAGGTGCGTCATAATCTCGGCGATCATAACTGGCAAGGAATTCTTGTTCAGTTTGGATAGTCACGTTCAACCTCTCAATAAAAATGATGAGCCGATACTCATGCAACGGCTCATCTAAACTCAGTTATGCGATGGATAAACGCTCACGTATTTGATCCAAAGTACACTCATATTGAAGTTTACCATTTTCAAAGACGGTTTTTAGTACTCCGCCTTGTTCTTGTTCAGCTGTTTGCTGATCAAACAAGGTATAACCATTTTCACTTTCTTCAATGCGTAATAGACCTTTCGCAGATTTTTTCACACCTGAGTCAGTAATTGGGTCTTTGAACAGCTCTCGGCCTACACCATTCACTTGTCCCCAAGTTGCTTTCACAGCAAACCCAAAGGTATCGCGAGTTAAGTAGTTATAGGTAAAGCTACCGATCCCAAACACCAAGTTGTTTGAAGCAAAGCCTTTGGCTTCAAGTCCTTCTAAAATACGCTGTGCACGATCTAGGGTAATCGAGTCGCCATAAATTAAACCAACACGTTCATTAAGCATTTTATAGCCTTGGTCAGTTGTTGTACCGCCAAACACTTCCCATAAACATTCTACCGCGCCTTTATATGCTGGGCTTCCAGCTTCTGCATCTGGGTCACCACAAATAATTTTAACTGGGTCACCAGAGTCTGGTCGGAAAACCAATTTAGCCAAGCCTAAAGCATTAGGTTGTCTTGCCAGAATTTCAGATTTTAAAGCCACCGTAAACTCGGTAATGACTCGCCAAAAGTCCCAAGTATCAGACACAATACTGACAACACCCGACGGATAAAGCTCGCAAATTAAACGTTTAAATGTTTCTAGCTCACTGTCTTCAGTGCCCATACACATCACACTGTGTTCGGTCGCTGGTACAGAAACCCCAATCACACCTGTTGCATTGTAATATTCTTCTGCGTAGTCAATTGAAGCAACCGAGTCTGTTCCAATAAAACTGGTTAAGTGCCCCACACCCGATTGTGCCGCATCATAAATTCCACTCATGCCACGGCTACTAAAATCGTGTCCTTGCACAGGTACAAAATCGAGTGGTGCGCCAGTTTTTACAGCATATTGCGTTAATAAGCGTTTGTACTCATAGGCAATTGTGGCCGTAGTACAGCTTTTCCAAAGCTCAGCACTTAACACCGTTTCAATATAGTTAGTTAACCAAAAGAAACGCGGGTCGGTATTAATTACGGTAAGCACGGGTACACGCATATTGACGCGGCTGCCTTCTGGCAAGGCTTTAATCCGTAATGGTAAATATCCCAAGTCGTGTAACGCTTCAATGTGATCAACAGGTACTGCGCCTTCACCTAATGAACTATCCATACGGCGTTTATATGCAGCTACCACTTTGTCTTTAGGTTGCTTAAAAAAGCCTTCATTCCATGTATCAATTAAAAAATGTTTGATAAAACCCTGAAGACCAAAGAACACAACTTTATCATCGAAGTCAGGCAACATTTTAGCAAGTCGAGATGAACGCGGCGTAAAGTTTGCGTACACGTACTCTGTGCCTGCTGGATACTGACGTCTGTGATCAGCTTTATAAAAATCGATAGCGTTTAATGGATTAAGTTTAATCGTCATCTTTATTCTCTTTATTTTGCTGCAAAAGCAATTACTGAAATTTTGTCTGATGGTTGTTGAGGAAAACTGTCTGAGGTAAATAGTTGGTCAAGCAATCCATCAAAAACCTCTATTCCTTTACTGAAAATACCGTGGGTCACGTATAGAACGACCTTATGGCAATTGAGGCGACGCAGTTCTTTGGCAATACCAATAAAGGTTGCACCGCCGTCGCAAATGTCATCGGTAATGACCGCTGTTAAACCTGATAAATCAGTTGCATGTACATGTGTACCCAAAATTTTGCCAGTCACTGGATCACGTTTTTTATCACACTGAACAACAGTGATAGATTGTTTGCGCTCAGAATTAAAAGCATCTGCAACCATTTTTGTACGTGCTTTCGCGCCTTTGTCTGGGCAAATCAGTACTGTTTTTTCATCTTTTAACAATGTACTTAGCGCTTCACTCTTTTCAATGATGTCGACTGAACTCACATTTACAACTTCGCTAAAAGAAGTATTGGCAGCAAGTAAGGCTGTAGTGACTTCACTATGGCAGTCCCAAACAGTCACTTTGCCTTGTTTACCCGCTTTTTTGTCTGCATTAATGTTGAGTAGCTTCGTCATCACATCAAGCGAGAACGCTTGGCCTACTGCACAAATACGGTCCTGACGTGCATATGGAAAATACGGAACTTCTAGGTCAATGGTTAAACCTTGAGTCAGCAATATATTTTCAAGTAGTAAATAGTCCATCACATCATGACTTGAGGCCATCTTTGCACGGACCAATACCTTGCCAGATAGTGAACCTAAGGTTGTCTCATCAATTTGAACATGACGCTCGCCACCAGAAAACTGCGTAAATTTCACTGGAATTTCATTTCTTGCCGCATCTAAAAGCTGGATAGCCATATCATCCTCTTTTTGTCTGATGACCTTCGATGAATATATGGTGGCACAAAGCCACTATATATTTCAAGTCTATTTTTCAAACTTTTTTCAAAGCCCTTTAAGACATAAAATTTGCAGTTTTAGAGCATTTAGAGATTTGTTATTTAAGAAAATTTATTCTTCAAACATTTGAAATAAAAAATTAATTTACGAAAAGCATGACGAGTAGAACTATTATTAAAAGTAGCGGATATAACTTTGCCCGCCATAAATCAGGCAGTTTTGAAATAAATTTTTCTGAAAAATATAGCCCGATCCATGTCCCTGCAACCAAGAATAAAGCGGCTTCAAACCAGATCAAACCGATAAATCCACTAGGTGCCCATGTAGATTGCCAAATTGACAATACACAGTAAGTAAACGTTGCAGTTAAAGACAGAGGTAGTGTGAGAATATTTGCAATCGCCGCAGCTTCGACCATAGAACTACCTCGGCGCCGTAATAAAGGAACCGTCATTACACTTCCTCCTACACCTAAAAGCGCTGCAACCCAACCAATTATTCCGCCTTTAATCAGTTCACTGTTTTGACCATGGTTTTGCTTTTGTCTTGATGCCACCATAAAGCCTGGTCGGTAATAACAATCTAGAATGGTTATAAACACATAACCCATAAATATCCAGCGAAGCCAGTTTCCATTAAATAATGAAGCCATTACTGCACCCACAATTCCCCCAAGTGCAATACCACCCCACAAAAAACGGATTTTTTGCCAATCTATATGTCCAGACCGATAGTGCCGAAAGACTGCAAAACTTGCCGAGCACAGCATGACAAAAGCAGATGTAGCAATGGCGATTTGCATGGCATGTATGCCGATATTACTTTCATTACTCCACTTTTGAATAATGACTGTATAAAGCAAAGGTACAGCCACAAAACCGCCGCCAAAACCAAATAACCAAGTGGTAACGCCTGAAAGTAGTCCAAATAAAAATAGCTCATATAGCATCATCATCTTCCTCACATTTATAGAGGCATGATATAAAATAGCTATATGGCAAACTAACGTAGAAAAGCCATCTTTTTATTTATTTCAGCCAAAAATATATGCGTAATATTCCAATTAACGATGTAGACCATCTACCGCAACCAGTTCTAGCGTTAGGATCAGATTATTCTGCTGATACCTTGTTAGATACGCATAGCCATCGTCGTGCACAGTTCTTATATGCACCCGAAGGGCTTATGAAAGTTGAAACTGAAGATGGACAATGGCTCGTGTTACCGTACAGTGGTGTATGGATACCTGCAGGTAAAGCACATCAGGTATGGCTATCTAAAGTCAGTACTTATAGTTTGTATATAGAAGTGAGTAATGCCCCAAGACAGGCAAACTATTGCGAGGTCGTGCAAGTTTCACCGCTAATGCATCAGTTACTGATTCAAGCAAATCAACTGCCTATTGACTACCAACGTGCAGGCCGTGATGGTGCTCTTATCGATTTATTGTTATATGAATTAGAAGCTGCACCAGCCCTGCCTCTATTTATTCCATTGCCTCGCAACACATTACTATCTCAACAATGTGCTGAGTTTATGGAGCATCCTGATATTCATAGCAGCCCTAAAGATTGGGCACATGACCACAATAAAAGTGAACGGACTTTTCACCGCTGGTTTAAGTCTGAAACTGGCTTGTCCTTTCAAACTTGGCGTAATCGAGTCTGCATTATTTATGCTTTAAATGCCTTAAAAGAAAATATCTCGATTACGGAAATTGCTTTTAGTTTGGGCTATGAACACTCGGCAGCTTTTACCGCAATGTTCAGCAAAATTATGGGTTATCCACCTACCCATTTTCAAAAAAGATTTCATGCGTATGATAAGACGCTATAAAGATTTACTCATATGAATCGTGTCATACGTATCGATCCATTCGCGTTGAATAACCTCAAAACCTTGTAGAGTCCAAAACTCTTCAGCCGCCGGTAAAAATGGATGAGTATGCAAATACAAAGTCGTAATTTCACTGTTTTTGGCATGGCTAAACAACATCTCACATAGCTGGGTCGCGATGCCCTTACGACGGTATTCAGGCAATACAAATAACTTAACCACCTCAACCGTATTAGACGGTAAATTTAAATCAAAACGATGGTCATAAGCCCGATATGCAATCGTGCCAATAATGCGGTTTTGGTCTTTTACTGTAATGAAGCAGCCCAGTGGATCATGGATATAATGCTGCTCAAAATTTTGTAAATCTTTGGGGACTTGCCCATGATAAATTTCTGGGAATAACAGCTCTCTTGTATAAAGCGCAAACTCTACCGCAGACGTATAGTCTGATTTATCAACCAATTGATAATAAAGTGTCATATTTACAGCCAAGAATGATCAGGAATCACAATGGTTTTGTCTTGAATCATGGCTTCATGGAACTCAACATCGTAGACACTTTTTAAAAACTTCGGATCGGTTATTCTTGTTTTTGACTCAGGCTTAACCACCTCATGTTGGCGCATAAAAAATAAATGATCCGCAAATAAAAAAGCTAAATTGGGATCATGCATAATCGCAATCACCGTAAAATTTTGCCGCGATAACTGACGTAACTTTTTCATTAAATAAGACTGGTAATAAACATCGAGATGATTGGTTGGCTCATCGAGCAAAATGACTTTCGGTGCTTGCACTAAAATACGCGCAATCATAACCAATTGCCGTTCACCACCCGATAACTCGGTATAAGGACGGTCACGCAAATGCTCAATATCTAAATCAAGTAAAGCTTGATCTACACGTTCCCAGTCTGATTTTGAAGGTCTATATCTGCTAAAAGCAGCACGCCCCGTAATCACCACATCTTTAACCAAAAATGGAAATACGGTTTTATGAAACTGTGGTAAAAAACCGAGTAATGCAGCACGATCTTTCCCTTTAAAGTCCGATAGTGGTTTTCCAGAGTAACGAATCAAGCCATCTTTTACGGGTTCTAGGCCCGCCATCAATTTAAACAGTGTCGATTTACCACAACCATTACGCCCTAAAATCACTGAAAACTGATTTTCAGGAAACTCTAGATGAATATTTTTAAGAACCTGTTTGTGCCCATAGGCATAATTTAACTGATCAATTTGAATCATGCCCAATGAGTCCTCTGTGTTTTCATTAATAATAAGAAAAATGGTGCGCCAAGTAGCATAGTAAAAATACCAATCGGTATTTCAAATGTCAGTAAAACCCGAGAAAAGTTATCAATCAACAGTAGAAAACTGCCGCCCAACACCATATTGGCAGGAATACTGTAGCGATGATCTGGCCCAACCAACATTCTCACAATATGTGGCATAAACAGCCCATATAAACTAATAATACCTGCCGCAGCCACAGAAGTTGACGTACATACAGTCACCAGCGCAATTAAAAGAAGTTGTTCCCACCTTGGGTTAACACCCACCGCCTGTGCTTCTTCAGCACCAAGTGCCATTAAGTTTAAGCGCCAACGCATCGCAAATAATCCGGCAAGACCAATACAAATCGGAAGCACGGCGTATTGAACCTTTTGCCAAGAAGCCTGATGTAAGTTGCCCATCGTCCATTGCACGATCGCTTGTAGTTTAAATGGATCGCTTAGGTATTGAATAACCGTAAGTCCTGCTAAAAACAGTCCCGAAACAATCATACCCGATAAAATTACCATCACTAAAGACGTCTGGCTTTCATGTTTTTGATGTGCAAATAAATACGTTAAGGCAACAGCACAAACACCAAAAATAAAGGCTGATAGGTTTGGTGAAAGCCAACTTAAAGAAAGTGCCAAGGCTGCACCGAACGCAGCGCCAGATGAAATACCAAGTACATAAGAATCAACCAATGGATTACGAAACAAGGCCTGCAAGCCATTACCTGCGGTTGCCAATGCAGCTCCCACCATAAAGGTCAGTAAAATTCTAGGCAGCCTGACATTTACTAAAATGTTTTGCATCAGCCTAAATTGTTCCGCATCAAAATATGGTGTACCAAAGACTGCTTGTACTCCCCACCGCAGATAATCCCATGCACTTAATGTTTGCGTTGGCCCAATAAGCAAAGAGATAAAAATCATGAAGAAAGGTAACGGGTAAAACCAATAATATTTCAGCTTTTCCATATTCATGACACCAACGCTTTGGCAAGTTGCTCACCATACAACTTGGTTAAAATACGCTGTTGTAAAGCACTTACAGGTAAGTCGGACTGTTCAGGATAAATACTGTGATTTAGATAAATCGCCGTAATAATAATTTTGATGGTGTGTGGGTTATATATAAATGCAGGACTCAAATTAAATACCTTTCGGTTTTGTACGGCGCTTAAACCTTGTAATTCTTTTCGTTCATAAATCAGTTTAGGATTGGTATTCCAAAGCACAATATTGTCAGGGTTCCATTCAATTAAAGTCTCGGGATTTACGTTGGGCTGGTTAGCAGCAGTCTGAACAATGTTGTAAGCACCAGCCAGCTCAATAAAATCATTGGTAATCGACTCCCGTCCCGAGGTAGAAAAAATTCGCCCTCCTGACCATGCATAGTAAATCGATTGTTTATTTTGCTGACGTGCAGTTTTGGCTGCGACTTCTGCCACAATTTCATCAGAGAAACTTAAAATTTCTTGAGCGCGCTTTTGGGCACCACTAAGAACGGCAATTTCAGATAGCTCTTCTTTCACTTGTTTGTAGGTGCCTGACTCCATTACATATACAGCGATACCAAACTGCCGTAACAGTTCAATCGTTTGGGTTTGCCCACTTCCCAAAATGACCAAATCTGGTTTTAGCAACACCAGACTTTCAATATTGGTTGCATTGGCTCCTTGCGAAGGTGCTGCAAGCTGCTTATTGGCAATACGTTGATCTATTTTTGAATAGGCATTAAATAATAAAGGTTGAATGTATACTTCGGCCGGTATACCAATTACTTTGTCGCCTTGCCCTAGCATATAGAGGCCATCTAAACCCGACTCAAACAGAGAAACGATTCTTTGCGCTGGTTTAGCTACACAGACTTTAGTATTTGTACTATCAAAAACACATATTGAATGGGAAGTTGAGTTTTCTTGAGTTTTTCTATTTTGCTCAGATGAAGAGCATCCACATAGAATGAGTAAAGTGAGTATGGGAGCCAACAACCTCATGATGGCCCCAAATGCACAAACATAGTGCAAAATAAAAAGATGTGTTTATTTAGTGCATTTTTCATGTAAAAAAAACACCATAAGTGAGCAAGACTGTTTGAATGATCATTAATACGTTAGAAAATTAAAAGTTGTGAAGAAGATAATTATGATTAAGCAATAAAAATGCCAGCACTACAAATGAGTTTAAATATGCAGCAGAACGAATCTGCTGCTTTTTTATAAATAAATTAAAATATACCGATCTTAAGTAAAGCAATAATTACACATGATTCATGCGTTCTAATTCACGAATTAAGCCAGAATGATCAAGCTCACCGTCTCCAGCAGCAAGCATATTTTCGAATAATTGGCTGACTTTTTGGGCAATAGGTAAATTCAACTCAAGCGATTTCGCATAGCTAACGGCTGTATGAATATCTTTATGCTGGTTTCGAGCTGTACCTCCCGGTTTAAAATTTCTACTTAGCATACGCTCGCCATGTTGCTGTAAAATTGGAGAATCTGCAAAACCGCCTGTGAGTGCCTGTTTGAGCTTAATAGGATCGGCTCCTGCTTTAGTCGCAAGC
The DNA here is from genome assembly GCF_000582255.1 of Acinetobacter sp. 1566109. NCBI lineage: Bacteria > Pseudomonadati > Pseudomonadota > Gammaproteobacteria > Moraxellales > Moraxellaceae > Acinetobacter > Acinetobacter sp. 1566109. The sequence continues at coordinate 30,196 of NZ_JEYB01000035.1, forward strand.
AATAACCCCTCGCTTACAGTTGCAATGGTGGTTGCTACTATCATTTGATTTACCAGTTTTGCCAGCATTCCGCAGCCAGCCCCACCTACTAAAATTGGTCGGCCCATTGCACTTAAAATAGTTTCAGCATGTGAAAATGTTTTAGCTTCACCACCTACCATAATAGCAAGACTTGCATTTTGAGCACCTTTTTCACCGCCAGAAACAGGTGCATCCAAATATCTAAGTCCTTTTTCTTTACATTTTTCACTTTGTGTTTTTGCAACTTCAACCGGTATTGAACTCATCACAATGACCGTGCTTTCAGGTTTTAGCTGTGAAATTGCACCATTTTCTTGAAATAAAATTTCATTACAGGTTTTTCCATCACTGAGCATACAAATCAGAAACTCTACATCTTTTCCGACTTGTGCAAGTTCACTACAAACATGTGCACCCGCTTCTTTTAAACTTTCTGCTTTAGATGAAGTTCGATTCCAGACCTTAACTTGATGGCCAGCTTTTAATAAATTCATGGCCATTGGCATTCCCATAATGCCAGTTCCAACAAAACCAATTCGAGCCATTATTTCATCTCCGTAGCAGTCCGAACTTTAAGTCGCTGTTGTTCTACTTTTAGGCTATCAGACTTTAACTTTGCCAAAAGCAGTAACCCCAAACCGCCCATGGCAACAAATCCGGCAATGGCAAGGAACGCTACTGTATAGGTGCCCGTGGTGGTATATAAATAGCCTGTTAAATATGGACCAGTAAAACCACTTAAATTACCTACAGAGTTAATTAAGCCAATACCGGCTGCAGCGCCCACTCCTGTTAGAGTCTGCCCAGGGATAGTCCAGAAGATATTAATCGCACTAAATACACCGATTGCGAGCAGAATAAAGCCCACAATAATTGCCCACGGTTGATTCATAATTAAAGCAATCGCAATTGCGAAAGCCGCCATAAGTGCAGCACAAGCACCGTGTTTATAACGTTCTTGTTTACGGTCAGAACGGCGGCTCCATAAAACCATTCCAACCGCCGCAAATGCATATGGAATAGCGGTGAGTAAGCCATTTTGGATAAGGCTGATTTGCATACCAAAGGTATTACGGAACGACTCTAAAACACTTGGCAAGAAGAAGAACATCGCATTTGAACCAGACGTAATTCCAAAATAAACAATTGCCATAATCCACACTAAAGGATTTTTAAACACTTGTTTAATGAGTTCACCTTTTGTTAAAGCAGCATCGGCAGATTGCTGTTTTTCTCGTTCTTCACGCTCTAGCGTATTCATGAGCCATTGACGCTGCTCAGCTGTTAACCACTGTGCTTCTTTTGGGTTATTGGTTAAATATTTTAGGCAAACCAGTCCTAAAATAATGGAAGGAATCCCTTCTAAAATATACATCAAACGCCAGCCTTCATAGCCAATGGTATTACCCCATTGCATAAGACCGACCGAAATTGGTGCTCCTATAATTTGAGCAATTGGTAACCCTAAATAGAAGGTAGCGAAGACACGGGCACGATATTTAGCAGGAAACCATAAGGTTAAATAAAAAATAACCCCCGGAAAGAAACCCGCTTCTGCAATACCCAGTAAAAACCGTAAAATAATAAATTGAGTCCCACTATGGATAAATCCCATAAGTCCGGCAATAATTCCCCAAGTAATCATGATTCGGGCAATCCAGATCCGTGCACCAAACCGATGAAGTAAAACATTACTCGGTACTTCTGCAATAAAGTAACCCAAGAAAAATACACCCGCACCTAAGCCAAAAATAGTTTGGGTAATTCCAATTGCATCATTCATATGTAGCGCAGCAAAACCAATATTGGTTCTATCTAGAAAGGCCATAATGAATAAAATAATAAGAAACGGGATAATTCGACTCGAAATACGCTTAATTGTCTGCTCTTCGAGAGCAGTGACATTTTTGATATCTTCCATAATAACTCTCACATGAATTGGCGATCACTGCCATTAATTTTGGGTATCTTCTATATGTGCATGAATGATGCTTTCAAAATTCTCATCTGCTTGGAAACCTAAAGATTCGGCATATTCGGCTTTCACTTGAACCGGCCAACTTTGAACAATCCTTTGAACCGTTTTATCTTCTTGCCACTGCACTAAATCAGTTGCTTGTTTACCGGCAACTTTTTCAAGAGCCTCAAGCATTTGCTTAACGGTAACGGTCAATCCCGGTAAGGGAATAATTCGGTTATCTTGGAGTGTCTCTGAAGAAATTGACGCAGCCTTAATCATTGACTCAACACAGCGTCTTGGTGAAGTAATGAAAACCGGAGTATCTGGTGGGACTGGACAAACAGCCGTTTCACCTTTTAAAGGCTCGCGGATAATTGAACTAAAAAATGTAGATGCGGCTTTATTAGGCTTACCCGGACGAACCACAATTGTCGGTAATCTTAAAACACGGCCATCAATAAAGCCTTTACGCGAATAATCTGAAATGAGCAATTCTCCTACTGCTTTTTGCATACCGTAAGAGGACTTTGGTGTAACCACCGTATCATCTGTTACAACTTCTGGTAATTGACCACCAAATACAGCGCAGCCACTCGCAAAAATGACTCGAGGCATTGTTTGTTTTTTTCTTAATTCTTCTAATAAATTTAAAAGGCCATAAAGGTTTACATCCATTCCCAAGTCAAAATCAGCCTCTGCTGCCGAACTCACCACAGCAGCCAAGTGCCAAACAACATCAATATTTTCTGTGATGTTTGCGACTGTGGTTTTGTCGGTAATATCCCCTACAATCACCTCAATCTTAGGGTCTTGCGGTAAATCATCACCAGCAAATGCATCAAACAAAATAATTTTATCGATAGGCTTAGCTTGATTACCGTCTAAAGTTAGGCTTCCGGTTTTTAAAATCTCTTTGGCAATTTGCTTTCCAATAAAACCCGTGCCACCAGTAATTAACACATTCATACAGGGATCCTTTCCTAATTCTTATTCACTTAAAGATTTTTAATCATCATGAATTAAACGATAAGGAGTCCCTGCAATAATTTCCAATGAATAATTTCTAAATATTGATAACTTTTTAATATCAGTTTTATGATAAAACATTAGCTAAATTAAGTAAGCTTTCTTTTAATTTAAAAGCCCCAAGTCTTCTATGACTTGAGGCTGAGGACTTTACTTACGTTTTGCATTTTTAAGTAAAATATTAATAAATGCTGCGGCTATATCAGACACTGGTTCATCTTTACGTGTCAAAATTCCATAATCTTGAGCATCTAAAATCAGGTCTGTTTCTAAAATCTGTAGTTGTCCTTCTTTCACCTGATCAATTACCATTGCTTCTGGCAACATGCCCACCATAGGTGCGCCTTTTAAGATCTGTAAAAAGGTCTGCATCGACATGGTATTTACCGTATTTAAAGGAATTTTGACTTTAGCTCGGGCGAATGCACCTTCCATACGCTCCCGAATGGGTGTGCCTTTAGGATAAAGTACCCACGGCCATTTTAATAATTCTTCTAATGTACAAAACTTTTTCTGGGCACATGGGTGCGCATTATTGACAACAATACAGAACGGCTCTGGGCCTAACGGCTGGAAATCGAAAAACTGGCTTTGCGTTACATCTGTAAAACGACCTATGGCTAAATCTAGAGTATGTTCACTCAACATTTCCATTAAATGGTCACTGGTCTGTTCAACAACATCAATAGAAAGTAGCGGCCATTGTTTCTTAATTTCGATAATTGAGTTTGGAATTACCACTGCGGTTGCTGCAAATATTCCCCCTACTTTTAAAAACCCATGTCCACCCAACCGTAAAATCTCGATGTCTTCGACAAAATGTTTTGCGTCATTCAAAACCCGCTGTGCATAACGAATGACATGTTCACCCAATGCGGTTACGGGCATATTTCGGGGCAGTCGCTCAAAGACCTGAAACCCAAGAAGGCCCTCAATTTCCTTTAGCATTTTACTTACAGCGGGTTGACTTAAATTCATCTGCTCGGCAGCCAAATGCATGTTATTGGTTCGAGCTAACGTCTCTAACAAAACCAAGTGCTTGAATTTAAGCCAGTTATTTAAACTTGAGTAAGTCAAATCTGCCATTTTTAAAATTCCTTTTTGATAACCACAAGTTATTAATAATTAAATTATTACGATTGGTGTTTATTAAATAAGAAACATATCATGATTTCAAATAAAAGAAGGAAGCTTTAAATGAACTTTACGTTAAATTCCCAGAACTCATTACCAGATGATGCAACTCAAGGATGCTTAATTGGCCGCGCGTGGATTCCAAGTCAAATTTCGGGGCCATCCCCTATTATTTTAAGAGGCAATCAAGTTTTTGATATCTCGGAAAAATTTCATACTATTTCCGAATTACTTGAAAGCGCTGATCCTTTAAAAGCTTTATCTGAAATTGAAGGAAGACGAGTTGGTTCAATTGATGGGTTATTTGCCAATACTGTCGCCGAGCCAGATACCAACAAGGCATACTTTTTAGCCCCAATTGATTTACAAGTAATTAAAGCAGCAGGTGTTACCTTTGCTGCAAGCATGTTAGAACGTGTGATTGAAGAACAAGCCGGTGGCGATGCACAAAAAGCTCAATCGATTCGTGAAGTTGTACAAGGCGTAATTGGTGATAATTTAAAAACAATCGAACCCCGTTCTGAAAAAGCGCTACAGCTCAAAGAATATTTAATCGAACAAAAAATGTGGTCTCAATATCTTGAGGTGGGTATTGGTACCGACGCCGAGATTTTTACTAAAGCACCTGTTTTAGCAGCGGTGGGAACTGGTCAAAATATTGGTATTCACCCAAAGTCTGAGTGGAATAATCCAGAACCGGAAGTCGTATTAGTTGCCAATAGCCAAGGTAAAATTTTAGGCGCGACTTTAGGTAATGATGTGAATTTACGGGACTTTGAGGGTCGTAGCGCCCTCTTGTTAAGTAAAGCGAAAGATAACAACGCATCTTGTGCGATTGGTCCATTTATTCGCCTTTTTGACCATACTTTTACTTTAAATGATATTCGTACTTGTGATGTTGAACTGCAAATTCAAGGCACCGATAACTTTGTGTTAAATGGTGTGAGTTCTATGTCGCAAATTAGCCGAGATCCTGAAGATTTAATTCAACAAACTCTTAATGAAAACCATCAATATCCAGACGGTTTTGTTTTGTTCTTGGGTACTTTATTTGCACCTACTCAAGATCGAGAACAAGCTGGGGCTGGCTTTACCCATAAAGTCGGAGATGTCGTCCGTATTCATTCACCTAAACTTGGTACTTTGTACAACACGGTTATGACCAGTGATAAAGCAACACCGTGGAATTTTGGAATAAATGCTTTGATGCGTAATTTGAAGCAGCGTGAATTACTATAATTTTCACGTATTATCGATCGATTGAATTGGAAGATTCATCTCGTAAATAAACTAAATTTCAAAAAGTATGAGTGAAAGGATCAAAAAATGAATGATCAAAATAAACGGATTTTTTTACGTAGCCAAGAATGGTTTGATGATCCTGAACATGCCGACATGACCGCTTTATATGTTGAGCGTTACATGAATTATGGCTTGACCCGTGCCGAGTTACAATCAGGTCGCCCAATTATTGGAATTGCACAAACCGGTAGTGATTTGACCCCATGTAACCGTCATCACAAAGAACTTGCTGAACGCGTTAAAGCGGGTATACGAGACGCAGGGGGTATTCCAATGGAATTCCCCGTCCACCCGATTGCAGAACAAACCCGTCGTCCAACTGCTGCACTTGACCGCAACTTAGCCTATTTAGGTTTGGTTGAAATCTTGCATGGTTATCCGCTTGATGGTGTAGTACTGACCACTGGCTGTGACAAAACTACTCCTGCATGTTTAATGGCAGCAGCCACAACAGATATACCTGCAATTGTGTTGTCTGGTGGGCCAATGCTGGATGGTCATTTTAAAGGTGAGTTAATTGGTTCCGGCACTGTGCTTTGGCATGCGCGCAATTTACTTGCGACTGGTGAAATTGACTATGAAGGGTTCATGGAAATGACCACTTCTGCTTCACCTTCGGTCGGACATTGCAACACTATGGGCACAGCACTTTCCATGAATGCTTTGGCAGAAGCATTGGGTATGTCTTTACCGACATGTGCAAGTATTCCCGCTCCTTACCGCGAACGTGGGCAAATGGCCTATATGACCGGCAAAAGAATATGTGAAATGGTTTTAGAAGAGTTACGTCCTTCTAAAATTATGACCAAACAATCTTTTGAAAATGCAATTGCTGTAGCCTCAGCTTTAGGTGCATCGAGTAACTGCCCTCCTCACCTCATTGCAATTGCCCGTCATATGGATATTGAGCTAAGTTTAGAAGACTGGCAACGTGTGGGTGAAAATATTCCGCTTATTGTGAACTGTATGCCGGCGGGTAAATATTTGGGTGAAGGTTTTCACCGTGCGGGTGGTGTTCCTGCCGTTTTACACGAATTACAAAAAGCTGGTGTATTACACGAAGATTGTGCATCGGTTAGCGGTAAAACAATTGGGGAAATTGCCAAAAATGCAAAAACCTCAAATGCAGATGTCATTTTCCCTTATGAACAACCTCTTAAACATGGTGCCGGTTTCATTGTGCTCAGTGGCAACTTCTTTGACAGCGCCATTATGAAAATGTCTGTAGTGGGCGAAGCATTTAAAAAAACCTATTTATCAGATCCAAACAATGAAAATAGCTTCGAAGCACGCGCAATCGTTTTTGAAGGTCCCGAAGACTATCACGCACGTATCAATGACCCTGCCTTAAACATTGATGAACATTGTATTTTAGTCATTCGTGGCGCAGGTACAGTGGGTTATCCGGGCAGTGCTGAAGTCGTCAATATGGCTCCACCAGCAGAGTTAATTAAAAAAGGGATTGATTCACTGCCTTGCTTAGGAGATGGCCGCCAAAGTGGAACTTCTGCCAGCCCATCTATTCTCAATATGTCACCCGAAGCGGCTGTAGGCGGTGGAATTGCCTTACTTAAAACCAATGACCGTTTGCGGATTGATCTAAATAAACGTTCAGTCAACGTACTCATTTCTGACGAAGAGTTAGAACAACGCCGCCGTGAATGGAAGCCAACGGTCTTTGCCTCTCAAACACCTTGGCAAGAAATGTATCGCAACATGGTAGGTCAATTATCGACTGGTGGTTGTTTGGAACCTGCAACTTTATATATGCGAGTCGTAAACCAAGACAACCTTCCAAGACACTCTCATTAATTTCAGGATATTTGTTATGACCATTATCGGACACAACTTTATTGGCGGTTCACGTAGCGCACAAAGTACAAGCTTATTGAAAAGTGTAAATGCAACAACTGGTGAAACTTTGCCTTATGAGTTTCACCATGCAACCGAGCAAGAGGTTAATCAGGCCTGTGAAGCTGCCAGTCAAGCGTTTAAGACTTACCGTCATACGTCTCCTGAACAGCGTGCTGTTTTTCTAGAAAATATTGCCGATGAACTTGATGCATTGGGTACAGATTTTCTTGAAATCGTTTCACAGGAAACCGCTTTGCCACTTGCACGCTTACAAGGTGAACGTGCCCGTACCAGTGGGCAAATGCGCCTGTTTGCCAAAGTGTTACGCCGTGGTGACTTTTTAGGTGCCCGTATTGATACCGCTTTACCTGAGCGTCAGCCTTTACCTCGCCCAGACCTGCGCCAGATTAAAATCGGTGTTGGCCCTGTGGCAGTTTTTGGGGCAAGTAACTTTCCTTTAGCATTCTCAACTGCGGGTGGTGACACTGCTTCGGCACTAGCGGCTGGATGTTCGGTGATAGTAAAAGCCCATAGTGGACATATGGCCACAGCAGACTTTGTAGCACAGGCTATTGAACGTGCCGTAGAAAAATCAAATATGCCTAAAGGTGTATTTAACATGATTTATGGTAATGGCGTAGGTGAACCACTGATTAAGCATCCTTTAATTCAGGCTGTGGGTTTTACAGGTTCATTGCGTGGTGGTCGCGCTTTATGTGACATGGCCGCAGCCCGTCCACAACTGATTCCTGTATTTGCTGAAATGAGCAGTATTAACCCGATGTTGATGTTGCCTGAAGCCTTAAAAAACCGTGGTGACAAAATTGCACAGGACTTGGCAGATTCAGTGGTTCTAGGCTGTGGTCAGTTCTGTACCAATCCGGGTTTAATCTTGGGTATTAAATCGGTCGAATTTAGCCAGCTCATTAGCAACCTAACCGACATTATGTGGGCTAAGCCTGCACAAACTATGCTCAATGCCGGAACCTTAAAAAGTTATACCGCTGGTCTTGAGCACTTAACCCAGCATCAAGGCATTAAGCATTTGGCAGGTCAAACTCAACAAGGCAATCAGGCTCAGCCGCAACTGTTTAAAGCTGATGTTGAGCTTTTACTGGCGGGTGACCAGCTTTTACAGGAAGAAATTTTTGGGCCAACCACAGTCATTATTGAAGTTGAAGATAAAGCCCAACTCATTCAGGCGCTACAAAGCATGAATGGTCAACTGACTGCGACTTTAATTGCCGATGAAGCTGACTTAACCGAGTTTGCAGATGTAGTGCCAGTTTTAGAGGAAAAAGCCGGTCGATTACTCATAAATGGCTACCCAACGGGTGTAGAAGTGTGTGATGCGATGGTACACGGCGGGCCATACCCAGCCACTTCAGATGCAAGAGGCACCTCAGTTGGAACCTTGGCCATTGACCGTTACTTAAGACCTGTGTGTTACCAAAACTATCCGCAAAGTTTATTG
>NZ_JEYB01000036.1:0-38950 GCF_000582255.1 Acinetobacter sp. 1566109
TATGTTCGATCACAACTCGTATTTTTCCAATCATTTTATTGTACTTTTTCTCAACATCAAATAAGGGTAAATTCTTCTTTTTCTTTATTGGCATCAATAATTTAAAGCCATCTTGCTCTAATCCGTAGTACCCTAAATCGGTCATAACATATTTACAATGTTTGAATTTTTTAACCGTTCTTCTTGCCAATTTAATGTCATGCTGACTGCCATTCGATATATCTAGCCCTATGATTTGTTTGCTGTTCGGATGATAGATCACTTGTGCTTTTAGCGTATGTTTCTTCTTTTTACCACTGTAGAACTTACTCTGATTTTTTTTTCGGACGTTCTATTGAACATTCTGTCGCATCAATAATGACCCAGTTAAACTGTTCGTCTGCTGTGGTAATGCTTCGTTTTGGCAGAGTAAACCGTCTTGATTTCATCAATGCATCTTCAACCTTTTTAATGGTTCGATTCACATTACTTTCAGCGATATGGTAATTTGCAGCCAACTCCAATTGAGTGCTGTAATTCCGTAAGTAATTGAGTGTTAATAATAATTGATCCTCTATAGCTAAAGTATGAGGACGCCCAGATTTCTTTTTAAGTGATTCTACTTCTTTTAAAACTTCGATCATTTCACTAAAAACTGGTCGAGGTACACCAACCAAGCGCTGGAATTCAGAATCTGAAAAACGATTTAATTTCTGATATCTCATGAAATTTAGATTGAGGTGGTTTTTACTTTCGCAAGAGGTCTAATATTTTATGATTAAACCCATCATTAAGTTTTTATTGATATTGAAATTAAAAATTAGCTTAAAAGTATATTATCGCAAAGTCTCCCGAGCAAGGGCTTTTTTACGTCCAAAATAAAATGTTAACAAGATTTCATTTAACCTTTTGCGCTCAAATAAAAAAAGACCACATCCTCCAACAGAATAATGCAGCCTTTTTTAACAGTTAAGTTAATGTGCTGTCTCTGCTGCTTTAGGTTTAAAGACCATTAAACAGACCACAATAAAAGCCAACAAAACGAAAGATGCGCTAAATCTGCTTAGCTCTAATCCACCATGTGCGATAGGTTTATCGAGGAAATCACCTAAAACCGCTCCGAGCGGTCGAGTAAGAACAAAGGCCAGCCAGAATAATAATGTTCTTGAGATTTTGGTATAGAAATAGCAGATTGCTAAAACCAATAACAAAGTACCAAAAATTAAAGCAGCGCTGGTATACCCTAACCCTTGAGTATCCGCAGTCCAATCACCTAATGCTGTTCCCAATGTTTGAGAGAACATAATGGTTAGCCAATAGAAGGCTTCACTTTTAGCAGATTGAATACTTTTTACCGAAATTGTGCCGCAGCTTAAATACCAGACAAACAAAGAGAGACCTAATAAAATAAGCAATATTAAACTTCCGCCTGCATAACCCACACCTAAAGTTCGGTCAACAAAGTCGGCAATTGTCGTTCCTAATGTGGTCGTGGCAATAATGGTCGCCCAATAAAAAAATGAATTGTATTTTTTGGCTTTAATTTGCAAGCCAACAAAAACTGCAAATATCACTGCGAAAATAGCTGTACTAATTCCATATCCCAAATTAAGGGACATAGATAGCGCATCTCCAGCAGTTTCACCTAAAGTGGTAGCAGCAATTTTAATGATCCAGAACAGTAACGTAACTTCTGGAACTTTACTTAAACTTTTAGATAAACTTTCATGACTCATCACTGCATGTTCTCCAAACATATTCACCGATTAGCCAATATCTAAAAGATCAAGCCTTAAGCTGAAATTAAGAGTAAAAATAAACTACAAAGTTCCCCAATAATGAATACTTTGATCTGTTAATTGAAAGGATGAGTTCTTAATTTGTTGCAAACACTTTGTTATACAAACTTTTTCATCTTAATGTCATAAATATTAGGTTGTTCTTTATTACTCTCAAGTTTTGTAGTTATTTTTATAACTTTCACTTTATCTATAGTTTTTATTTTCTAATAATTTTATTGTTATTTGCTTGAATTAAATAAAAAACCTACTCCATGAGCAGGTCTTAATTATGTATATAGCTCAGCTTATAGAACTCTTCGCTAAACATTTTTCATGCCATATCATTTGAAAGTCTTCAACAGCTTTTGTCTTGGTTAAAGGATCTTCAAATAACTTAGAAGAATATGCTGTATCTATAATTTGTTGATAAAGCTCTTTTGCCTCTGCTTCTTCAAGATGATTAGCAATCTCTTGTAGTTCAATCACTGGTACATCATGTTGTCTCGCATCCATAACGCCTTTTGCAGCATTTTTCACAAGATAACAATAATGCGTTTCCATAGTTTCAGATGCAGCATAGCATGGAAGAGTGATCGCGCTCATAAAGAGGAATATAAATTTCATAATCTCACCTTAATTTCACGCGCAAGGGTAACAAGTTATCCTTTAAAATTACAGCCCAAGTATTTTAAAGGTTCGCTCATCGAGCTCCCTTAGCTCATCCAAAGTATAAAGTCGGCCTTTAGGATCAAAGAATTTGTCAAAATCAAATTGCCCTTCTTTATATAATTTATAGCGTTTAGGGCCTAACCATTCTTTTTGGAAAAAATTATCGGTCAGTTTAAAAAACTCTTTAAAGGAAATATCTGCATCTATTTGACCCATTAATTGAGCCCGTTCATCTTTAGGAATGTCTCGCATCCTTCTTTCATCCATAATAAAAGATCGATTACCAATAAGCCTTCCGTCCTTACTAACAGGAACCAGAATACTCCGGCAATTGGGATGCAAAGGTGGCACCCTTTTCGCTGGATCATTCAATTTCCAAATTGAACCGTCAATGGCTGCACAAACTTTAGAAGTCCTCCCATCAAGTACACTCACAAACCTGACATATTCAAAATTAAATTTTTTGAAGTTATATAAATAGACCTGATTTGAGATATGGCTCCGCAGGGTTCTGACAATACGCTCAATATCAATTCTGGTACTGTTGAGCAATCCATCTTCATACTTAAGGCGTTTCGTACCAGTAATACGCCTAATAATTTGCTGAGGTGTCATGCCTGTATTCATTCCATCGCGAATAGCATATTCAATTCTTTGCAGGGCATTCTCACTAATTTGAGCTAAGGATTCACCAACTAAGGCACCACCCGCTAAAGGCACTCGTTTTATTGACTGATAAAGCTGTTCTCCCTTTAATTCTTTAATAACCTTACCAAATAGTTTGGCCATATAGTTTGACTCATATATAGCCAAAGCAATTGCCGAGTGAGTAAAGATTTCCGGCAAAACAGTGTTAATTGAATTAAACCAATCTGAAATTACAAGTTGAATATTTTTAAGGTGACGAGTTGTGTATTCTCCACCTGCTAAAGCCGCCCTTTCAGTATCATTAAGCTCTTTTATTAAATGCCCCAAACGATCAAGCATAGTTATTGTTTCAGTATTAAAAAATCTAAAAAGCTCATTTACCGATCTGGAAGATGCTCGATAAAGATAGGCTTGATGTTGTGTGAAGACATCAAAAAGCGATTTTTCAGTAATATTCTTCATGAAAGTTACCTCTAAAAAGCGCACTTTATTATTTTTTTTATATCGCTGATCTGTAGAAATTTTAAGGAACTAAAAATTTGAAAAGCTAATTAAACTGGTAATTTTGTTTTATAAATTTTTTCTGAACGCTAATGTTTCCAATAAAATTGGCCAACCATAAAATAAATTCATCACGATACTCAAAGCGCGGAAGTAAGCTCAAGTCAACTTTTATCTCTCTTTCAGAAAGAGGCTTACTTAAACATTCTTCAAAATCAATTTTGCTATATTTTAGTTTTAAATTGATTTGCTCAGCTTCTTTTCTAATTTCAGCCATGACTCTATTAAGATTAGTCACCGGATTATCAGTAATCTGGTACTTTTCATAAATATTGGCGTATACATTTTCAGCAATATCTAAATATTTAATGAGTTCAGCATTCTCATTCATCTCGTTATCTTCCTATTTTTTTGGAAATTATGTACGAGTAAATGTTTCTATACGTAATTTAAGCGTATTTTTATGTGAAAAATATTTTAATAAAAATAACAATTCATTGCTTAACCTACTATTTTTTATATCATTAATATTTTCTCATAAAACATTTCCATATTTTCTGACATTTTTAATTGGCATAAATATGTACCATTAACGGTTTTAACAGAAAAAACCGCCCCAGAAAGCGGTAGCTGAATTCTATCAGCGAGATATAGAAGTATGGTGGATGAATACTTCTATATTTTATGAAGACAGTTTACTATTTTTAATATAGTCCTCAGATTTAAAGTAATTAATAATCATCTCTGCATTTTCTTCTCTACTTGGATCAGCAGCAGCTGGAATCTCGATCTTATCCATTTTAAAGTCTTTCGGAATATAGTTTGAAATTGGAGGCAGCTTTTCCTTTCCGCCTACCGTCATTCGTTCAATAAAACCAGCCAACCATAAAATAAACTCGCCTTCATTTTTAAACTTAGGCATCAAACTTAAATCTATATGGACTGATTTTTCTTTATTAAATTGATTTAGGCATTCTTCAAAATTTATAAAATTATACTTAAGTTTGAACTCAGTACCTTTAATTGCTTTACGAATCAGGCTAATTAAACAATTCAAATTTTGAATCATATCATCCGTAAATAAATTGTCTTTTTTAATTTCCTTATATACTTTATCCGCTATAGCTAAATACTTTGGCATTTCTTCCTCCTCAATTTTTTATAAATAATTGAAAATAAAAAAATTCATATTTTGATTATGAAGAATTAATTGTAATTGAGTGAAATCAAATTAGCTTTCAATGTAAAAATTACCAATATTATGTAAAATTGCACCAGAATGAACCACAAAAAAATTCATATTACGTTAACTGGTCCACAATTTTATTTAATAATTTTAACTAATTAGAAATGTTTTCTTTCAATTGTAAATGATTATTTTTTAGACATACTCTTCTAAGATAATAGTTTTATAAATCAATGAGAAACTTATTTTTTAAATTGCTTTTTCTATGATAAAACTCAATATCGAGATTGTCTTTCTTTAAGTTGATAATTTAAAAAAACTTAATTAAAGATAAATTTATAACACTGATCTATCTGTTATATTTTTTTGAAAAAATTCTGTATCTATGATTACACATTGTATTTCTTCATGATAGTAACTATCTAGACACGAGGTAGCTAACATGAATTTTTTAAGAAAGAAAAATAAAGCTAGTTTTGTATTATTTATTATCACTCTCTATTCAATGTTAGGGTTTGGCTTAGGCTATGTTATTTGGGAATATTTCCTACAAATTCCATGAATTATTAAGCATGAAAAGTACCTTTCAAAATTTAAGTTATCTCAAGATTGAAAGGTACTTAGCCATCAGTTAACGCTATGTCTGGCAATTTCAGCATTAATCTCTAGACTTATTTCTTTACTGCGATGATAAGCTGCTTTTAAAGCCAGTCGAATATCATCGGAAAGATTGCCTAGCTCAAACATTCGTAATGCAGATTCAGTAATGCCATTAGCTAATGTGACCTTGCCACATAACTCACTTGGCTGAACATTACTTTTACGCACCATGTCTACAGCACCTGACGCTGCTTGAAGTGCCAGATCTAAAGCAAACTGCTTATCTAGCCCCATAGAAACACCAGTTTTTACCATACTGTCGAGGATATAAAAGAAGTACGCTGGGCCTGAACCCGATAACGCGATAATGGCATCACTTTCTGATTCTGAATTTGCCCAATAGGTCTGCCCTGTGGCTGAATAAATTGTCTCAACTAACTCTTTATCTAAAGGTTCTAGATATTCTGAACCAATCAACACATGAGTACCTGTATAAGTTAATACTGGTGGGTTAGATATGATTCTTATAACCTTTTTTGAACCCGTAATATTCATGAGTTGTTTGATATTAATTCCAGCCATCATCGATAGAATAGTTTTATCAGCTAACCATTTTTTTAATGGTGCTAAGATGACTTTTAGATTTTTTGGGTCTACTAATAGAACAACGATATCAGCCTTTTTTACCTCATGCTGCTTTTGCTTTAGAATGATTTCATTATCAAACTTTCCTTCCTCTATAAGATTAATTTTTTCTTTTTGAAATCCTTTTAAAACCAAACCTCCAATTAAAGCTAAAGACAAATTACTACTACCGATGAAGCAAATATTTGGTTGTACTATATTCAACATTTAGAATTATTTCCTTCCTTTAGATATACTACAAAAAGAAATATTATTTATGACTTAAGTCATGGACCGTTAATACAATAAAAATTTAATAAATTTTTATGAATGTTAAGTTTAATTTTACAACTAAACTCTATTTTGAGCTAAGATTACTCTATTACTTATGACGTTATGAATAACAAATTAAACTAAATTGTTAAAAATATGTAATTAAAAATTAATTATAGCTTATCTGATTTAAGCAATATACTTGCCAGACTTAAAGTGGTTTTATTTAACATCCACTTAAAGATCTTTGTTCTTTTTTTAAGAAACTTTCCGCTATTCGTGATGCTTCCTGATAATTTATTTCGCTGTATACCCAAAATGACAAAAGCTTTCCACCTAAATGAAAGTATTGCTTATAGTACTCATTTATATCATCTGAATGAGGGTTTCCAACACAGAAACTATCTTCATTAATTTTTCTTACTTTACCGTTTAAAATACCGCCAATACAAATATCCATTTTTATACCAGTTATAATGTTAACTTATACAACACAAATTTAATTTTTATATTATATAAAACAAATAATCAACTTATTTAATATTTTATATAAAAAACCCACAAAGGAAGAAGTGGGTTTTTTAACTACGTAGATGATTTCATGTTATTTAATTGAGCAAATGGCCAAAAAATAAATCAAATAAAATCATCAAATTATGTTATTTAAGCATTCGTCACAATTGTGATATTCGAAGCTTGAGGGCCTTTTTTACCCTGTGTCACAGTAAACTGAACACGCTGGCCTTCTAGAAGAACTTTAAAGCCTTGTGTTTGAATCTCAGAAAAATGTGCAAAAACATCTTTACCTTCATCAGTTTGAATAAAACCAAAACCTTTAGTTTCATTAAACCATTTTACTGTACCAGTAGCATTAGACATAAATTAATCCTAATTTTAAAAACATTATCATTTGTTATTGGGTATTCCAATTGAACTAAAAAATATACACTCTACTTAAATATCTAATAATATACGGAGGATTATAAATAAAACTACGAAAAGAGAGATTTAGGGTAACATGAATATTTTTGTAGTTAATGTCGACTATACACGCTTCTTAACGAATTGCAATCTCTATCTTGATTAATTGATTTTCCACACAATTTGTGCGTCTCTAACGATCACTTATCTATTGATTTTAAATGCTATTTTTTAATTTAGTTAATTGTTTTAACTTCAATATATTAATTAAATATATCTTATTTTTATACTATAAAATTTTATCTTTTGAAAATTATTAAGCCTCTCTTTACGCTCTAAAACTACTTTAATATCTTACTAAAATATTTTACTTTTTTATAAAATATACAGACCTGTATATATACACTTTATGTATTCTGATTTAAAGTACGTGTGCAGCTTAACATATTGATGATAAACAGGAAGTAGCCACGTGAACGGTCTCTTAGTTTTTATAACCATTGCTTTTCTTACCTTATCTAGCCCTGGACCAGGCGTTTTATTTACAGTAACAAATTCAATAAATTACGGTGTTCGTACCGCTTTATTCGGTATTAGCGGTTTAATCATTGGTATGTTCATTATCGCTGTGATTTCTGCAAGTGGTGTTGGTCTCATTATTACCAGTAACCCCACCATCTTTACTGTTTTAAAGTTTATTGGGGCCTTTTATCTTATGTATTTAGGTTATAAAAACTTTATAAACAAATCTCCTACTCAAGATTTACTAGAAACTGAACACAACGATAAAATCGTGAAGAAATCAAAACTTTTTTATCAGGGGCTATTTGCTTCATTACTTAATCCGAAAACGATTGTCTTTTTTATTGCACTTTTTCCTCAGTTTATTGATATTAAAAAAGAAATATTAAATCAATTTCTCATTTTATCTTTAACCTTTTGCTTTATCGGATTTTTAATTCATTTAGTTTATGCTAATTTTTCTTCAATTTTTAAAGAGAAAATGCTTGCCGGAAATAATTTTGCAAAACTGAATAAAGTGAGTGGTTGTATTTTCTTTCTTCTCGCCATTTTACTTATTACTCAATAAAGAATTTGTATTATAAAAAGAAGAATGGATCAACTTGCTATATGTATTCAGCTCAAGCAAGTTGGTCTTTTTAAAAACTCACACGGTTAGCAAGCCATCCGTAAAAGAATTGTTCATACTTTGGATTTTTCTCTGTAATTTCAATATAGCGTTGGCCTTGCATAATATTTAGAAGACGTACCATCACTCTTTCCCCTTCTTGACCGCGATTTTTAATATAGAGTGATAAAGCCTGTAAGGTAGAAGTCCCATATTGACCATCTAATTTAAGATCGCTCCATCCCTCTTTTCCTTGTCTGTTTAACAAATTCAAAGCACGTTGTAGAAGTGGTTTTGTAAAACCAAGACCACAATTTACTCCTGTATCGAGCAGTTCTTCAGCAATGATTGGACTAATCAAATTAATTTGATCAAATCGCGGCTCAAGCCAATATTGCTTTTTATAAATATCTCTTGCAGTTTCTAAAGGTAAATCCTCCATTTCACCTTGATATCCATAGCTACGTGCAACTGCTTGAGTAATTCCAAATTTGGTGGCATGTCCAGAGTCAAGCGTATCATTTACATAACCACCTTCACGTTTTATAAGTGCATCTAGATATTGTTCAACCTTCATGGGCCTGTCCTCATTTATATAACTCGCTGATAGCTATTAACTTTGAATATCATCTTTTGCTTTTTTTAAGTCTTTCATTACTTCAACAATAGTTTTTCCTTCTTGTTTATTAATGAAGTTAAATATCCACCTCACAATTGCCCAACCAGGTAAGCCACAAATAAAGAAGAATCCACCTAAAGTGATCATGCCCCATATATCAGTCACCCATTCATGTAAGTCCCATTTCATGATAATGAATGAACCACCAGTCAAGCTTGAGACAATAGTACAAATCAAACCTACTACCCATTCTTGAGGCGAACGTGGGAAACGCATGATTAAAACCACCGCTACGACTAAGCTTACTGCTAAAGCGATCATCATGACCGTACCATACAGCTTAAAAATAGAAGCTAGTCCATTTAATGTTAAAAAATTTTCCATAATACAATCCTGTCTCATACTTAAAATTTGAAAAATAATCGTACTTACTACATTGTTATTTCTCATATTTTTATAAAAAATTGCTATACACCCGTGCTTAGCCTAGCCGTTCTTTTTTCTTTTAAAACTGGCATACATATATGACTTATCTTTTTTGACCAAAAAGTTGAGATAACACGCTGCCGTATATCGGAAACTTTTGTGAGCCATTAAATTCTTTGTTAGATTCTTCATGTTCTTGATACCCTTTATCGACGAACATTAAGCCTGATCCACGGAATCGGGCTTTTTTTATTCATTTTTTATTTTTTGATAGCCGATCTCTACCACTGATTTACTATCGCCATTTTATATTCTGTCGTCCATTGAGGCAGAATACTGATCACTACTTACCAAGCCATTGATACAAAATAAAAATATGTTTTAGTAAAAATATTGCATTAGTTCTATCAATGAGCTCTTATAATTGATATTATAACTATAGTTATTATTAGTCAATAACTATAGTTGTTTTACTAGATATAACTTTAGTTATATATTTGTGATAAGTTAGCTGGTGCGATCATTATGGCTCTTAAAGACCGTTTAAAAGATTCAAGGATTAAAGCTAAGAAAACTCAGGCAGAAGTTGCTGAAGCAGTAAAAATGTCTCAGCCTGCCTATCAAGCTTTAGAATCGGGAAAGAATTTAAAATCTGCTTTTCTTCCACTCATTGCACAGTTTTTAGGTGTAGACGCTTATTGGCTTACTACTGGTAACACAGAAGACTCTTTTAGAGAAAGTGATGTATTTAGTCCCACCGTTGTCAGCAGTGATGTAGTAGATCAATATGTCTGGATTGAAGTAGTTGAAGCAAGTTTTTCTTGTGGTACAGGTGAATCAATCGAATTTCATTTTGATGCAATTAATGGAAAAATTCCTTTCCCTGCTTCTTTCTTTAAAGAAAAGCGCGTTCCTCAGGAATGTATGCGCATTATTAAAGCTAAGGGCGATAGCATGACTGACTACATCAAAGATGGAGATTTGGTCGGCATTGATATTTCTCAGACAGAAGTAATTGATGGAGAAATCTATGCTGTTTATTTCGCTGGCGAGGGAATGATTAAACAAATTTTTAAAGAAGCTGATGGCTCTTTAATTTTGCATAGTTTAAATGAAAAATTTAGAGACCGCCGTGTAACTGAAGAGAACGGGAAAAACTTTAAAGTAATGGGCCGTCAGTTCTGGCGAGCAGGTTAAATGAGTTATTAAATATAGCTAAAATAATAATTCTATCATTTTCAAATTTCTTACTTTTTTATAATTTTAATTATTTATATGACTTATAGATATAAAAAAACCTATCTCCTTTAAAAGAGATAGGTTTTCTTGCTTTAGTACCATGATGTTATCAACAATATGTATTTAAACGATAAAGTTGATTAAAACCAGCATAAAAGCTTTTTCCATCTTGGTTTAGCTCAATTTCTTCACCAGTTTGAAGCTGAATTTTCTTTCCAACTTCTACCCAACGATATCCATCAAGCGAATTTTGCTTACGCACATGAGGAATAATCCTCACATTGATTTCATTGCCATTTACGGCTGTGGCAATGTGCCACTCATTTACTATATTCACAATCGTATTCACTCATTACTGAGCTCATGTGATTTAACGGTATTTAATTAGAACGCTAGATTTAAGGTATGGACAGTTCGTCTAGAATTTAATATTTAGCTTGATATAGGGTTATTTATAAGCTAATTGCTTTTCATGAGTTCGTATCATGAAAAGTAGTACATCACAGAGCATAATATTTTTTGGATGCGGGAGTCGGATTTGAACCAACGACCTTCGGGTTATGAGCCCGACGAGCTACCAGACTGCTCCACCCCGCAATTGGAAGTATGCTTTATACGCCTATATATTTTATAAAGCAAACTTTATTTTTTAATCGGTTGTAATTATTAACAATTATCTTTTTATTAATTTTTATTTTTACCATTCAGTCCAAATCGACATCGTAATTTCTAATTTTTGTTTCTTTAAATTGTTGTATTTATTTTAAATAGAACGCGATATTCATAGACATCAATTGCCTTGCTTGGATAGCTTTTATACTATCTAGTTTCATCCCATTATTAATAGTTTATATGTCTGATCCTCAGTTCTCTCTAAGCGAATATCTCGGCACTGTGCAGGAAGTCATACGCCTGACCTTTGACGAACCGGTATGGGTTAGAGCAGAGATTCGGAATTTAAATATTAAAGGTGGACATTACTATTTAGAACTTGCAGAGAAAGATGTTGACACCGATAAAGTGATTGCCAGTTGTAAGGCAACCATCTGGAAATTTTCAGCGAGTAAAATTGTTTTAAAGTTTGAACGTGAAACAGGAATTGAGTTAGCAAGTGATTTAAACGTTTTAATTAAAATTAGAGCGCGTTTTGATCCACAATACGGATTTTCAGTCAATATCGAAGAAATTGACTCAAGTTTTACACTTGGGGAAATTGCAAAACGTTATCAACAAATTGTAGAGCGTTTAACCCAAGAAGGTTTGATTCATAAAAATAAACTTCTCCCTACCCCTTTTGATATTGCAAATGTTTTAGTGATTGCTCCTCAAAATGCTGCAGGTTTGGGTGACTTTAAAAAAGATGCAGATGCTTTAGAAAGAAATAAGGTTTGTCATTTTGTTTATCAAAGTGCGACCTTTCAGGGGAATACTGCTGCTGTTAGCCTTATGGAGTCCTTGGCAACAGGTTTAAAGCAATGGGCAAATCGTTATAACTTTCCACCAGATCTGATTGTAATTATTCGTGGTGGTGGTGCTGTAAATGACTTAGCTTACTTAAATGATTATGAGCTTGCCGCACTTCTCTGTAAACGCAGCGTTCCGATTTGGGTCGGTATCGGGCATGAAAAAGACCGTACCATCCTTGATGAGATCGCACATCGTTCGTTTGATACTCCAAGTAAAGTGATTGCTGGTATTCGTAATCATATTGTTGAACATGTACAAGAAGCGGTAGATAGTCTACAAACGATTAAACTGCTTTCTCAGCATCAAATCACGACTTATCAAAGCAAAAATGATCAATTGCTTCATCACATTAATTCTTCTGCACAAAATCAACTTAACTCGGCGCATCGTCTACTTGACCAGATGAAAGAACGTATTCAGTTCAGCTCACAGCAACAAGTTAAATTTTCCTTAGCTCAAATCGAGTCATTAATGAAAGAAATCCTTTTGCAAAACCCTAAACAGGTTCAAGCTAAAGGCTATGCAATTGTCAGATCCGAAGGAAAAGCGATTCGCTCTATACACCAAATTTCAAGCCCCTCCATTGCCATTGAAATGCAAGATGGCGTAGTTGAAGCCAACATTACACAGGTAATCCCAAATGAAGAATGAAGAGTTAACCTTTAAGGATGGCCATGACATTTTGAAGAAAAATGCTGAATTGTTAGAATCACAGGAAAGTCCTGATATAGATAATTTAATGAAAATTGTTGAAGAGTCTATTAGCGCTTATAAAGCTTGCAAATCTCGAATTGAAGCTGTCCAACAAGCTTTAGATGAGACTTTTAAAGAATAAAATTTCCATAAAAAAAGCCCATTTCTACTTCTCATTGAAGAAATGGGCTTAGTGAACACCACTTAGTCCTGAAATGCAAAAATGAGGATTAGGTCACATTTTTGCAAAAACATAGTCCCATAACGACCTGCGATGTTCAATATTTTAATTGTGTCTATACGTTAGTTTGGCTTAATTTCCACCATCTAAGACCGTAAGAAACACAAACTCTGCTGATGCTTATTTTTAAATTTAATTTAAGAGTTATTCCTCACTGCATGGACCAATTAATTGATAAATTTTGCCGTCTTTAGGATTCTCATATAACAAATCCATGTTTGGTAAAATGATATCGTCATTAATTTCAATATGTTCAACACTTTTATGAAGTTCAAGTGCATGGTCATTCATTGGTCTAACTTTTGCCAAAGCGATTGATTCTTTATCAAACTGGTCCTTGATAATTACTTTTAATCTTTTCATAAAAATCTCCTGAAAAATAAATTTTTAATATAAATAATGGGTTAAGTTTAAAATGAGCTAATCGCAGAATAGCCGATTGGCATAGCAAAAAAAGTTAAAATAAATGCAGCTGTACGTTGTAAATTGCGTTGATTTAACCAAGTTACTTTATTTGAAATGAGGACAGTTCCAAACATAATCCATAAAAAAGCAATTGGGGTAATTAAAGATAAAAAGACAACAATGTGAATAAAATACAAATGCGGAACTTCCCACGCTGCATGTGGAAAAATCGCCGAAGCAAAGAGCAAAGCTTTCGGGTTTAAAAGTGTTGCAAGAAATAAAGCTTTTGGCGTAATCAGTGGGCGATCTAACTTAATATCTTCGGTTGAAGTGATCCAAAGTTTAAAAGCGAGATAAAGAATGAAACTCGCACTCATCAATTTTAATATAGCAGGAAGCCATGGAATAAAATGAGATACCGACTCAAGTAAAACACCCCATGAGGTAATCGCGATCAGATAACCTATTACCTCTGCCGGAATTAGCTTAAGAGAGTGCTTTAGCCCTGCTTGCAAGCCAGCCGAGGCTAATAATGTATTTGTTGGTCCTGGAGTCAACAAAATAGTGACCACAAGTCCAATAAATAAAAATGACACCATAGGCCAAAAACTCGATTGATTACGCTAGGCGAAATATGTCAAAAATGAGCATCTATTGTCGACAAAATCGTTGTAACAAGAAATATTACAAATACTTTTTATTTTTTAAAATTAATAATTTAATAAAAAGTGAATTTATATTCATTAAAATTTGTTCCAATTTTAAATTTGCAAAATGCGTCACACATTTATAAAAAAACACTGCATTAACTTAAAAAGATATTAAACTCCAAAATCATATATTTTTTTTAAAATAAGTGATTATTTATATATTTTTTAGGCCATTTTTCCCACTTCTTAAATAGCAAAAAAACAAATATCACACGCCTTGAAATTACCAAATTGATCAATATATATACACATGAAAATCGTGATTTTACTGAATAGATGTATCGTTCCCCATCAATTCATTAATCGCCGCTTTCATCGAATTAAATAGTTGATGGAGGATGCATGATGAATGCTTATGTTCGCCCTCATCCCGATGGTTTTAAAGCTTATTTAGGAAAGGATGCAAAAACCGGTCTCTACATGGTAAGAGTTGGTTGGACAATATATGAAACTAATGCCAATGGTTCTGTTTTGTATATTGTTAAACAGGAAAGTAAAATTCCATTGGATGTAGAAAAGTTTAAAACTGATCGTCCCAAAATTTATGATGCACTTTTAAGTGAAGTGCAATTTCAACGCAAAAAACAACTGTCTATTGATCTTCAAAAGTCCAATATTCCCTCTTATGATCGTAAAGCCTATAAAAAACGGCGCGGCTTTACAGGCTCTTAAACAAAACTATCAATAGTCAATAGATACAGAAAAAGCACCCGTGGGTGCTTTTTCTTTTAACGACCAGTTGCGATTAATACAAACAGGCTCAGTATTAATGTGCTTAATGATCGTTTGCAGTGTACGTGGACTTCATGCTCAGCTCCGTGAGCGTACTGTTCAATGTTTTCCATTACGTGTGCCCTTAAAGTTCACACTGATAATTTGCCTAATTTTCATCCATAAAAAAATTAGCCAAAAGTATTATATGAAAATAAATTTTGTAGTTTGTCTTGAGCAATCTATTTTTTACCTTTTAAAAAATTTAATTAGAAAAACACTTGTAACATTCTTATACGAGGTTAATTCCTTATTGAGCATTTGTAGACCTTTCATTTCAAAGTGCCCAATAGGAAAAATGATTTTATAAAATGAAAAAAGATAACAATATTCGGTTTTTTAATAATAGCCTTTCAAAAGGAGAATATTAAAATGAATAGCTCGCAAGAACCAAATCAATCTCTGTTTAATCAAGCATCTACTTCAGTTCAAGCCTGCATTGAATGCATGTTTGCTTGTAAACATTGTGCCTCAGCATGTTTGCAAGAAGAACATGTGCATATGATGCGTGAATGTATTAAACATTGTTTAACCTGTGTCGAAACCTGTCAGCTTTGCACATCTTTAGAATTAAGACATTCAGAGCTTGCTGAACAAGCCATGCAATTATGTGCCAGCGCGTGCCAACTTTGTGCAGCTGAATGTAGCAAACACGAACATGAGCATTGCCAGATTTGTGCCAAAGCTTGTTTAGCATGTGCTAAAGCTTGTCTGGCATATCGTGCTTAACTTCTAGTTTTATTGTAGAAACCTACGGCCTATTAGGCTCGTGGGTTTTTAATATTTAAAGAACAAACAATTAGAAAATTAAAGTTTTTAGATGAGATGAAAAACTACTTTTCTTTAGGCATAAAAAAACCCGCATCTTGGGGAAAATGCAGGCTCTTAGATCTCCCACAACGACCATGAGTTCATTATTAAGCTTGAACTTTAAACCGTTGACTAAATGTACCCTTAATAAAAACAAATTGCAATACAGAATAGTCTGTATATTTAAAATATTTTGTTATTTTTACATTACTTTTTCATAAATAGTTTAAAAAACTATAATCTTTCCAAATAAGAAATAGTTTTTACAAGCATTAAAAAAGCCCGTTTCACGGGCTTTTCTGCAACGGTGAGCAATCTAAGATTTGTGTCTATCCATCTCTTACATGCTCTTTGCTAGCTATATGTAAGGTCTTATCGTATCTTTTGCCCTGTACCAAGTTTCCCTGTGGATCGAGGAGATATTACGATTACCTTAGGTACAGTTATAGCACATTATTTATTCATGACTAGTCTTATTCACGTTTTTTTACAAATAAACAAAATACTTTCAAACCTTCATATTTCAAGGGTTTTCTACCGCATTTGGGTATTGGCGGGCATTATCGCATATGGGATACCACTTCACTTTTGAAGCAACAAAAGCATGAGAGATAACTCGCGTCGATATATCTTCATTAATGAGCCCTACTCTTAAACGCACCACTTCTGGTTTATCTAAACGTTCACTCCAGACAGGCGAGCCACAAGTTTTACAAAATACTCTTTTTTTATTATGCGATGCAAAATAAGCCTGTAAAAGGTTTTCACCCTGTACCACATTTAAGTCACTTTTTTGTACTTGAGTGATGGCCGCAAAAGCAGCGCCTTGGGCTTTTTGGCATTGTTTACAATGACAAACCATAATGGGTTCTAATTCGGCATTAATACGGAGTTGAATGCCATTACAAAGACAAGAAGCTGTATAAGCCATGATTTTTCCTTTTTTATTTTTATAAGGTTTAACTTACACCTACACCTTTTTCAATGTGGTCTAAAATCGCACACGAAGCCTGCTGGTCACCACAGCAATCATCGGCAGAAGCCTGCAAAATATTAACCATTTCTTGTAAATGAGAAATTTTTTGCTTTAATTCAGCAATGTGTTTTACTGTTAAGGCTTTCACCTCTGCACTATGCCGATCGGTATTTTTCCAAAGCGAAATAAGCTCTTTCATCTGTTCGGATGAAAAACCTAATTCTCTGGCATGTTTTAAAAAGTTTAAAGTTTTAAGGTCTGTTTCTGAATAAATACGATAGCCAGAAGCAGAACGCTGTGCTGCTTCAAGTAAACCGATTTCTTCATAGTAGCGAATCATTTTCGCTGAAATGCCCGAATGTTTGGATGCCTGACCGATATTCATCTCACACCTCAAATATTAAATTTGGTTTAAGACCTGCTGTCATGATCTTAAACCAAAAGTTGCTTTTCAGCACGCTTACTGTACTGGCGCGTGAAAACGTTTTAAACGTAACGCGTTGCCTAAAACAAAGACTGAAGAAAGTGCCATCGCACCTGCCGCAAACATTGGCGAAAGTAATACACCAAAAGCTGGATATAAGGCACCCGCTGCAATTGGAATTAGGGCAACGTTATATACAAATGCCCAGAATAGGTTTTGACGAATGTTTCGCATAGTGGCTTTACTTAACGCAATTGCGTTCGGTACACCTTTTAAACTACCAGACATCAGCACAACATCGGCAGCTTCAATAGCAACATCAGTTCCTGTACCAATGGCTAAACCAATATCTGCTTGCGCTAAGGCTGGTGCGTCGTTAATGCCATCACCTACAAACGCTAAGCGACCATATTGTTTTTGCAATTGGCGAACTGTGTCTACTTTACCTTCTGGTAAAACCTCGGCCACAACTTCATCAATGTTCAGTTTTTTGGCAATTGCTTGCGCCGTATGACGGTTATCTCCTGTAATCATGGCAACCTTGAGACCTAATTGATGTAAGGCTTCAATCGCAGCATAGGTTGTTTCTTTAATTGGGTCTGCAACGGCAATAATTGCTGCAAGATGCTGATCGATAGCAACATACAGCGGTGTTTTGCCCTCTTCACCTAACTGAGCAGCAATCGCTTGGAATGAGCTGGTATCTAAACCAAGTTGGTGCATATAACGATCTGCGCCAATTTGTACTTTTTGACCTGAAACTTCTGCTTCAATACCTGAACCCGTAATCGAGTTAAATGCTGTTACTGGTAATAAGTTTAGGCCTTCACTTTCTGCTGCTTGAACAATAGCTAAAGCGATTGGATGTTCAGACTTAGCTTCGACTGAGGCAACTAAAGTCAGCACTTGTTTACGTTCAAAGCCAGATTGCACATTAAAGTCAGTGAGTGTCGGTTTACCTTCGGTGAGTGTTCCAGTTTTATCGACTGCAACAACCTGCGCTTCTTGCAAAAGCTGCAAAGCTTCACCTTTACGGAATAGGACTCCTAACTCAGCACCACGTCCAGTACCCACCATAATTGAGGTTGGTGTTGCAAGTCCCATCGCACAAGGACACGCGATAATGAGTACCGCAACAGCATTTACCAGACCAAAAGTGAGCGCAGGCTCTGGCCCCCAAATAAACCAAACCAAGAAAGTAATTGCAGCAATTAACATCACTACCGGTACAAACCACATAGTGACTTTATCGACCAACCCCTGAATCGGAAGTTTAGAACCTTGGGCTTGCTCAACCATGCGAATAATTTGTGAAAGTACAGACGAAGAACCAACGGCAGTTGCCCGAATGTTTAGAGTACCGTTTTGATTGACTGTACCCCCAACTACTTGTTGCCCTACTATTTTTTCAACAGGGACAGGCTCACCCGTAATCATAGATTCATCAATGTAACTGTGCCCTTCAACCACTTCACCATCGACAGGTACACGTTCACCTGGGCGAATTTCTACAATAGTTCCACTGACCACGTCGGCAACTGCAACTTCCACCACTTGACCATCACGCTGGATACGAGCCGTTTTAGGCTGCATTCCCACTAGGTGTTGAATGGCTTGTGAAGTACGTCCTTTAGCTTTGGCTTCGAAATAACGTCCGAGTAAAATTAAACTGACAATAACGGCAGCCGCTTCAAAGTAAACATTGACGGTACCTTGTGGTAAAACCTGCGGCATAAAGGTAGCTACGACTGAGAAACTGTAGGCAGCCAAGGTTCCAACAGCGACCAACGAGTTCATATCTGGTGCTAAACGCCATAAAGCTGGAATCCCTTTTTGGTAAAAACGGCGACCAGGAAAAATGAGAACTAATGTGGTCAAAACAAACTGTAAAAGCCAGCTATTGTATTGACCAATCGTGTTCATGACCCACATGTGAAAAGCTGGAATGAGATGTGAACCCATTTCCAAAATAAACACAGGTAAGGCCAATACAATCGAAATGATCAAATCTTTTTTAAGCTGATCTAACTCTGAAGCTTTTTTATCGAGTTGTACATCTTGATTTTTTTCAGATGCTTTCGCGTCGTAACCTGCTTTTTTAACAGCGCGAATTAAGTCTTCGACGTTGACTGAATTATCTGCCTGCACCCAAGCTTGCTCTGTTGCTAAGTTGACGGTTGCCTCTTGAACGCCGTCTACTTTTTTTAGGGCTTTTTCTACACGTGCAACACAAGATGCACAGGTCATGCCCTCAATAGACAACTCCACTGGCGCAGCTTTTGGAACATCATAACCCGCACGTTCAACTGCTTTAACCAGTGCTTCACGCTGAATCGGTTGATTGGAATAAACAACGGCTTTCTCTGTTGCCAAATTAACATTGGCAATCTCTACATTTTCAACTTTCTTAAGTGCTTTTTCGACACGTCCTACACAGGAGGCACAAGTCATGCCCTCAATTGAGAGTGTTTCACTATATGCTGGCAATTTTGTGGTTTTTGAGTCCATCAAACACCTCTGCAAATCTGCAAAATTTAATATTCTGTATTGAGCATACAGATTCCCATCATGGGAAGGTCAAGCATATTTTTTTAAAAATTTGGTCTTGACCTTACAATCATGACAAGGTTTAGACTCAGTGTTATCCAAACAAATATCTCATTCTTGATGGAGTATGAAGATGAAACTACTTATTGAAAATATGACGTGTGGTGGCTGCGCGCGTGGTGTGACTGCAACGATTCAAGATGTCGATCCAAATGCAAAAGTAGATGTAGACTTAGCGACTAAAATCGTAACTGTTGAAAGTAGTGAAAGTGTCGATAAAATTACCGAAGCACTTGAAGAAGATGGTTTCCCAGCGAAAGTGCAATAGTGAATAAGGCCTAACTTTTAAAGTTAGGCCTTTATTTTTTAGCTTGTTGATATTGACTCAAAGCTGAAATTTTTTAATTCGATAATCCAGTGCTGCCCGAGTTAGCCCTAATAAACGTGCCGCTTCAGACACATTATGATTTGCCTTTTTTAAAGCCGTTAAAATTAACTGCTTCTCGTGTTCTTCTAAATTAAACTCTGCCTGCAACAATTGTTCAAAGTCAGTTTCAACAGCTACAGCCTGCTCTGGGTCATGCTTGATCTGAGGGAAAATGGCATTTAACTTAATCAGCTGCTGATCGTCCGTTAGTAAAACCGCCCTTTCTAATAAGTTTTCCAACTCACGAATATTGCCCGGCCATTCATATTGCTGCATAAAAACTTTGGTCTTTTCACTTACACCCTGAATAGTTTTGCCGTACATTTTTTCAAAGCGACGAAGAAAATGTTCAACTAGTAAAGGAATGTCTTCACGGCGCTCTCGCAAAGGCGGAATCTGCACTGGGAAAATATTTAAGCGATAATACAAATCTGCCCGAAATCGCCCTGTTTTTACAGCCTGCTCAAGATCTTCATTGGTTGCTGTAATTACACGGACATCTAAAATACGTGTCTGTGAATCTCCTACTCGCTCAAATTCACCTTCCTGCAAAATGCGTAATAGTGCTGCTTGTGCACGAGGAGAAAGCTCAATCACCTCATCTAAAAAATCGTACCGCCATTGGCTCGTTCAAACTTACCCAAGCGAGATTGATGTGCTCCTGTATAAGCCCCTTTTTCTACCCCAAATAGCTCAGACTCAATTAACTCTGGCGGAATCGCTGCACAATTTACCGCAATAAAAGGTTGGTCTTTTCTTTGGCTATTTTCATGAACCCCTCGTGCAAAAGCTTCTTTACCAACGCCAGTTTCACCTTGTAATAAAATGGAAACTTTCGAACCTGCTGCTTTGGTTAATAATGCACAGACCTGTTTATAAGATGCTGACTTACCCACAGAACTAAATAATTAGTAATCGGCTTCACTATCGCTATAAATTGATTTTTTTAGTTCAAAAAGTTCAGCCTGCAACGCAATCAGTTCTTTCTCCATGGGTTCCGGTGACATGAATTGAATCAGCTCATCTGCATTTTCCCACTCTTCTAAAGGCTTACCAATAATACGGCAATGCTCATCGCCGCAAGCTTTACACTCTATTTCTTGATAAATAATGGTCATGCCTGTCGCAAAACTGCTGTATCCGCATGCATAACCCAGAAGCATCCAACACGCAGGTTCATCACTTGGGCCAAAATGCTCTAAATGCACATCGGCTTCAAAAGAGTTAAGCCAATTTAAATCGGCATAAAACTGTTTTTTATCGTGGCTTAAATTGAGCTGGTTGGCCTGTACTTGCACCATTCCACGAATCGCATGCATTTGTGGGCCTGCCATAAAAGCATCGTGTTCATTTAAATCGGGACGCATTTTTGTTGTAACTTCTGCATCCTTTAACCCAGCTTGATACCCTAAACGAATAAAAAAACGCTTGGTTCGCTCAAGCCCAATCATGTGCGCTAAGTCTTTACGCAAATATCCCATAATGCTGGTGTGTAAAAGCAGCATTCGATATTCATCAAACCAGATTTGGCCGTGGGCAGTATCAAAGTGCAGTTTAGAGAGCAAATCGTGAATTTCTTGCGGATGATCTGCGTATCGTCCCGTTTTATCGTATTTTACTCGAGCCATGAGTGATCTGTTTTAATCCATTAAACACATTTTGGTTTTATCTCATCTTATCGAAGAACCAGATAAATGTCCTAGTACCTTAAAGACATAACTTCATACTAAAAAAGTATTTCTAAATCTCTCCTTTTAAAGCCCCAAACAATCTAAAAAGAAATTTTTACGACCCACTTCATCAAATCATGAATATCTCTATTTCACCATTCAAAAAAATTCATGAAAAGGTGAATTTTAAAAATGCTGCACTTTCAATAAAAATACTAAGCAATTGTTTTTAATTATAAAAATAAAATTGGCATAGCTTTTGTAAAGCTTATAGCGAGAGCAAGGAGCATTCATCAATTTCAAGACCATGTCTTGATGGAGTACAGCATGACGCAACCTCAAGTCGAAGCATTAACCAAATATATTCGGGTCACTGGTGACTTAAACGCAGAGTTTATCGAATTCGATTTTGCCATTTATGACCCCAGTCTATTTGTGGAACTGGTTTTGCCTAAACATGCATTTAATGATTTTTGTAAGACCAATCAAGTGGTTGAAATGACCCAAGAACAGCAAGCTTTTAATGATGCTCAGGAAGAAAAATGGCGCTATGGCACTGAAGCAACCTTAGTCGGCACACAACGTAATAGCAACGATCACGATGATCAGATGTAAAAAATATAAGGAGATAAAGCCATGACTTTAGAAATCAAAACGTCAAATGTCGAACCTATCCGCCAGAACTACGCCTATATCGAAAGACGATTTGGTAGTAAGCCAGCAACTCGATATCAAGAAGTAAGCTTCGATGTACAAGCTGAAACTAACTTCCACTATCGTCCTTTGTGGAAACCTGAAAAGACTTTAAATGATAAAACCCATACTGCTCTGCAAATGCAAGATTGGTATGCATTTAAAGATCCACGTCAATTCTATTATGGAACTTATGTTCAACATCGTGCACGTTTACAAGACACCGCCGAAAGTAATTTTGCTTTTTTTGAAAAACGTCAGCTTGCAGAACATTTGTCTGATGAAGTCAAAGCCAAAGTCATTGAGTACCTATTGCCATTTCGCCACGTTGAACAAACTGCAAACTTACACATGATGTCTGGCAGTGCCTATGGATATGGCACCGTGCTAACCCAAGCTTGTATTTATGCCGCGATGGATCATTTAGGAATTGCACAGTACATCTCGCGTATTGGCTTAGCTTTAGATGGCAACAGCGGCGACTCACTACAGCAGGCAAAACAGGCTTGGATGCAACATCCTGCATGGCAAGGCTTACGCCGTCTGTGTGAAGAAAGCCTCACCGAGCAAGACTACTTCAAACTCTTTTTATTACAGAACCTTGTGATTGACGGCTTTGTGACAGAGCTTGTCTATCAACAGTTTGATCAGTGGTTAGTCACTCAAAATGCTCGCGACTTAGCCATGCTGACTGAGTTTATGAAAGACACTTTAGGTGATTTACGTAAGTGGTCAGACACCGTCATTAAAACTGCGGCAGCAGAATCCGATCACAACAAACAGCTATTAAATGAATGGTTCACTCAGTCTTTAACTCAAGTACAAGCAGCTTTTACACCGTGGGCAACAGCAGCCTTATCAGCAGATGCAGTCAATCAAGCAGAACATGCCGTTATTGAACGCGCAAAAAAACTCGGCCTACAACCAAAACTTGCAAATGCTTAAGGAGAAGCAACATGTCTAAAGTCTATCTCGCATTACAAGACAACGATACTTCACGCTACATCATCGAAGCGATTGAAGAAGATAACCCTGAAGCTTCAATTCAGTATTTACCCGCCATGATCCGAATTGAAAGTGAAACTGATTTGGTGATTAAAGCCGAAACTGTATCTGAAAAACTAGGCCAAGATTGGGACATCCAATCGTTACAACTCAACATGATTACGCTGGGCGGCAACGTCGAAGAAGATGACGATACTTTCCGCCTTCACTGGAATTAATCACAACATAGACGTTGTTTAACAAAGATTTAAGGATGATCAATCATGACAACTCAAACGAAAGAAACCAGCAAAAAGTTAAATGCTAAAGATCGTTACCGCGCATTAACCCGTGATCTGGACTGGGACTTTTCCTATGCTGACCGTAAAGACGCCTTCCCTTATGAAGAATTTGAAGGCATCAAAATTACGGACTGGTCTAAATGGGAAGATCCATTCCGTTTAACCATGGATGCTTACTGGAAATATCAGGCAGAAAAAGAGAAAAAACTTTATGCCATTTTTGATGCGTTTGCTCAAAACAACGGTCAGATGAATGTCAGCAATGAACGCTACTTAAATGCCATCAAACTCTTTTTAACGGCGGTGACTCCACTTGAATATCAGGCCTATCAAGGCTATGCCCATGTAGGGACTGGCTTGAATGCTATGCGCCAGAAGCTTCTTTCTGGATGCCAGCTTGGGACGACGACGATAGATTAACTGAAGATCCGCAATCTGAAATTTCACTTATTTATTATCCAGACCGTCAAGGTTTAGAGGATCGAGTGTTCCGTATTAAAACCGAGCGTTCATCCGCAACCATGCCGGACACACGTACAAGCCACAATATTGCCAACGTTGAAGTTCTCGATCGCGACGGCGACAAAGTTACTGTTCGCTTTAACTGGAATACCTTGAGTTTCCGTTACAAGACAAATTACAGCTATTTCGGTATGTCACGTTATGTGATCGATTTTTCAGGTGATCAACCAAAAATCTTGAGCAAGTATGTCGTTTTGAAAAACGACTATATCAATCAAGTGATTGATATCTACCACCTTTAAGACATACCCCCTCAGTTAAACGGACTGTTGGCTGAGGGTAAAAGTTTCAAATATTTTGTAGGATACATGCCATGTCAAACCACAATGTTGCACTTCAATTTGAAGATGGTGTTACACGTTTCATTAGCGTAGCTCAAGGCGAAACCCTATCTGACGCAGCCTATCGCCAAAAATTAATATTCCTTTGGATTGCCGTGATGGTGCATGTGGAACTTGCCGCGCATTTTGCGAGTCCGGTAGTTATGACATGCCAGAAGAAAGCTATATTGAAGATGCATTAACACCAGAAGAAGCTGAGCAAGGCTATATTCTTGCTTGCCAATGTCGTCCAACTTCCGATGCCGTATTCCAGATCCAAGCCTCATCAAATGTCTGCAAAACAGAAATTCATAGCTTCCAAGGTACCTTAGCCCGAGTTGAAAATTTATCAGACTCAACCATCACTTTTGATATTCAACTTGATGAAGGCCAACCGGATATTCATTTCCTTGCAGGTCAATACGTCAACGTTGCAATTCCAGAAACTGGCGAAACCCGTTCATATTCATTTAGCTCAAAACCGGGTAATCGTTTAACGGGCTTTGTGGTCCGTAACGTACCAAATGGCAAGATGAGTGAATTCTTAAGTAAGAATGCCAAAACTGGCGACAAAATGACTTTTACCGGACCATTCGGTAGCTTCTATTTGCGTAATGTAGTGCGTCCAGTGCTTATGCTGGCAGGTGGTACTGGCATTGCCCCATTTATGTCAATGTTACAAGTACTCGAAGAGAAAGGTTCAGAACAACCTATTCGCTTGGTTTTTGGTGTCACCAATGACTTTGATTTGGTTGCTTTAGAAAAGCTCAACGAGTTGCAGGAAAAGTTCCCGTGGTTTGAATATCGCACTGTGGTCGCAAGCCCTGAGAGCAACCATGAACGCAAAGGCTATGTCACTGGTCATATTGAAAGTGAATGGTTAAACGGTGGTGATATCGATGTTTATCTATGTGGTCCGGTACCAATGGTAGAAGCGGTACGTGGTTGGTTAGAAACTGAAAATATCAAACCAGCAAACTTCTTGTTTGAAAAATTCTCTGCGAATTAACAGATGGAGAAGTTATCTATGTCAAACCGTCAAAGATTTACCGATAAGGTCGTGATTGTTACGGGTAGTGCTCAAGGCATTGGTCGTGGCGTGGCACTACAAGTTGCAGCTGAAGGTGGACAAGTCGTCATGGCGGACCGCTCTGAATATGTTGAAGAGGTTCTCACAGAAATTCAGCGTGCAGGTGGTGATGCTGTCACGATTAATGCTGACTTAGAAACCTATGCAGGTGCACAAGCGGTTGTTGCAAAAGCCATCGAAGATTATGGTCGGGTCGATGCCCTGATTAATAATGTAGGTGGCGCGATCTGGATGAAACCTTTTGAAGAGTTTTCCGAAGAAGAAATCATTAAGGAAGTAAATCGCTCATTGTTTCCAACTTTATGGTGCTGCCGCGCTGTGTTACCGACCATGATTAAGCAACAATCGGGTGTTATTGTAAATGTATCTTCCATTGCAACCCGTGGCATTAACCGTATTCCATACTCCGCATCTAAAGGCGGGGTAAATGCGCTAACCGCGTCTCTTGCTTTTGAACATGCTAAAGACGGGATTCGAGTCAACGCCGTTGCGACGGGTGGAACCGAAGCACCGCCTCGCAAAGTACCACGTAATACCAACCCGTTAAGTCAAAATGAAAAAGACTGGATGCAGCAAGTAGTTGATCAAACAAAAGATCGAACATTTATGGGCCGTTATGGCACAATTCAAGAACAAGTCAATGCAATTTTATTTCTTGCATCAGACGACGCATCGTATATGACGGGATCGGTCATTCCGGTCGGAGGTGGAGATCAGGGTTAACCCTGATTTTTTTATATGTTTGGATAAATAACATGATTTGCATGGAGGCAATCACACATGGCAACCCTGTTCAAGACATTAAAAAATGACTGGTCCATATCAGCAACAGTTGCTGGCTTTCTTGCAGTTTTAATTTCTTACTCAAGCCCACTGATTATTTTTTTCCAAGCTGCTCAGCGTGCCCATGTGTCCACCGATATGATGGTGTCATGGATTTGGGGAATTTCAATTGGTGCTGCCGTTTCAGGTATTTATCTTTCGATTAAATATAAAACTCCTGTCATCACCGCGTGGTCTGCACCGGGCACTGCCCTGTTAGTTACCCTATTTCCCAATATCTCCTTGAATGAAGCAGTAGCCGCCTATATTACTTCTGCCATCGTTATTTTTTTAATTGGTATTACAGGTTACTTCGACAAATTACTAAAATGGATTCCGCAAGACGTCGCTGCGGGCATGATGGCAGGTATTCTTTTTCAATTTGGTATTAGTCTATTTACTGCATCTGATAGCATGCCTTTTATTGTATTTAGCATGCTCATTGTCTTTTTAATTGCCAAACGTTTAATGCCGCGCTACACCATGATTTGGGTGTTAGCTGCCGGAGTTTTATTAAGCCTCTTTTTAGGCAAAATGAATCCGGTTGATGTGAGTTTTAATTTAGCAATCCCACAGTGGATTAGCCCAGAATGGACATGGAACTCAACACTCAACCTCGCTGTTCCTCTCATTTTAGTCAGCCTAACCGGCCAATTTTTACCGGGTATGGCGATAATGAAACTCAGCGGTTACGACACCCCAGCCAAACCCATTATTACTGTCACCAGTATTGCCTCGTTAGCCGTTGCCTGTGTCGGTGGTATTACCATTGTGCTTGCCTCAATTACCGCTGCTTTATGTATGGGTAAAGATGCACATGAACTTAAAGAAAAACGATATATTGCAGGGATTGCCAACGGAATTTTTTATATTTTAGGAGGCTTATTTGCTGGCAGTATTGTCATGCTATTTAGCTTACTTCCTAAAGAATTAGTTGCAGCACTGGCAGGTTTAGCCTTGCTTGGAGCGATTGCCACCAATATTTCTGTTGCCATGAAAAATGATAATCAACGTGATGCTGCACTTATTACCTTTTTAGCGACAGCATCAGGCATGCATTTTCTTGGATTAAGTTCAGTTTTTTGGGGCATTTGTATTGGTGTAATCGCCCATTTCATTCTCACGCCACACTCAAATCCAGCTACTAATTAGTTTTTTATCTAAGCACCCAACACTAAAATAAAGCCTCAATCGCCAAATTAGGATGCAAATAATTTGCTAATTCTGATGTGGCGATTTTTATTAAATATAAATTAAATTACATTTTTAAGATCAATTTCTAAAATAATTAAATAATAGACTTTAGTATTTTGTTTTTATATTTTTACTTCAATTTATAATATAAACTTAGCTATATTTCTAGCTGTGATTCTCAGCAATAAAATCTATAAAAAGATATCTATAAAAACTTTAAAATTCTCACAATATAATATTTAACCCTATTTTAAAAACAAAAGAAGCAACAACCAAAATTATTAAAATAAATTATATATTTCAATACATTACTTTATTAAAAACACAATACCTTAAAGACATAAAGATATATCAATTAGGTTTTTGACTCTATTCCAATAACAAAATAGTTTATTAAAAAATAACGCGATGCTTCACAAATTGGAGGTGAAGAAAATGGACATGAGCAAGGTTAATATTAATGAGTTAATTGATAAAGCCCGTTTTACACCTTTTCATTGGAAAGTTTTAATCTGGTGCTTACTTATTATTATTTTTGATGGATATGATTTAGTTATTTATGGAGTTGCTCTTCCTCTGTTAATGCAGCAATGGTCATTAACTGCTGTTGAAGCTGGTTTACTCGCCAGTGCCGCTCTATTCGGCATGATGTTTGGTGCCATGATTTTCGGCACACTTTCAGACAAACTGGGACGTAAAAAAACTATCCTGATTTGTGTCACCTTATTTAGCGGATTTACCTTTATAGGTGCCTTTGCCAAAGGACCAACTGAGTTTGCTATTTTGCGCTTTATTGCAGGTCTTGGGATTGGTGGCGTTATGCCAAACGTTGTGGCACTTATGACCGAATACGCACCGAAAAAAATCCGCAGTACATTAGTTGCAATTATGTTTAGTGGCTATGCAATTGGTGGCATGACATCTGCTCTACTCGGTGCATGGCTCGTAAAAGATATGGGCTGGCAAATCATGTTTTTAATTGCAGGTATTCCGCTGTTGCTGCTCCCGCTCATTTGGAAGTTTTTGCCAGAGTCTCTCGCCTTTTTAGTGAAATCTAACCATAGCGAACAGGCGAAAAGTATTGTCGGTAGAATTGCACCTCAGATTCAGGTAAACGCCAAAACACAACTGGTATTAAATGAAAGCACCGCAACCAATGCCCCTGTCCTTGCACTTTTCCAACAAGGTCGTACCTTCAGCACATTTATGTTCTGGATTGCTTTCTTTATGTGCCTACTCATGGTGTATGCCTTAGGAAGCTGGTTACCTAAACTCATGCTGCAAGCGGGCTACTCATTAGGTGCAAGCATGTTATTCCTCTTTGCACTCAATATTGGCGGTATGGTTGGGGCAATTGGTGGTGGTGCTTTAGCAGACAGATTCCATTTAAAACCTGTTATTACCATTATGTTTATTGTGGGATCAGCAGCTTTAATTCTGCTTGGCATTAATAGTCCACAATTTATTTTATATAGCCTGATTGCGATTGCTGGTGCTGCCACAATTGGTTCTCAAATCTTACTCTACACTTTCGTTGCCCAGTTCTATCCGACGGCACTTCGTTCAACTGGCATGGGCTGGGCCTCTGGAATTGGCCGTATCGGTGCGATTATTGGACCAGTTTTAACTGGAGCGCTACTCACACTTGAGCTTCCTCACCAAATGAATTTCTTAGCAATTGCAATTCCGGGTGTGATTGCTGCACTTGCAATATTTATGGTCAATCTAAAAGCCTCTGTTACCGCACAAACGCCATCCACGTTTAACCCTCAAAACACGCTTACCCAGCAGTAAACACAAATGCGCCGAGGATTGGCGCATCTTTTTGGAAATGGATTATGGAATTATTACACCGCTTTAAACCATGTAATTTAGCAATAGCCACATTATTTGGTTTATTGACTAGCTCAAGTTTATGGGCAGCAGACACCACTCAACAAAGTGAAGATGAATGGAAGTTCACGCTAAAAAATGCCTATATCAACCGTAATTTTGACAATGACACTCTCAAAGACACAGGTAGCTGGTCTCAAGCAGCGTCATTATTTTATAAATCGAAAATGCATGACACTCCACTAGTCATAGCAGATAAGCCTATAACCATTGGAGCTGATGCTTCTGTTCAATATGCCGTGCGTTTAAGTTCAGACAAACACGTTGCGGACACGGTTTTGCCTTTTAATAAAGAAACTCAATCACAAGCATCCGACTTCTTAAAATACGGTGCAACTTTAAAGCTGGGTTATGACAAAACTTTATTAAGTGTAGGAGAACTCTGGTTAGATTTACCTGTAACAGCTGTGGATGCCAGCCGTCAATTACTTGCTTCTTATTGGGGAACCAATCTTAAGTCACAACTTTCAGATCAGCTTTACGCTGAAATTGGTCGGGTTGAAAAAGTGTCGCCACGAAATGAAGAAGACTTTAAAAAGTTTTCTTTCACTTCAAATGGCATTACCAAAGAATCTGATGGTTTAAATTACATTGACCTGCGCTATCAATTTACGCCGTCACTCAAGGGTGAATATTACTTTGGTAATTTGGAAGATCTCTACAATAAACACTATGTAGGACTTGAGCATAATTGGAAACAACCTAATTTTGCCCTCACCTCTAAGTTTAAATACTTCAATGCAAAAAATGACGGCAATACTTTTGATATTGATGCGCAAAACATTGGAGTATTAGAAACATTTAAAGTAAAAAACCATACCTTTGGTTTGGGTTACCAGCAAATTATCGGCGAGTCAGCCTATCCCTTACCGGATGGCTTTTTACCAGAGACTTATTTCATTAACTGGAATGCCACGGGATTCTTTAAAAAAGAAGAAAAGTCTTACCACGTTATGTACGGCTACGACTTTAAAGATTACGTTCCGGGCTTAAACGCAATGGTGAAATATGTCTATGGCCATGACTTTAAAGCAGCAAATGGCGAGAAAAACCATGAAACTGAATCGAATGTAATTTTAAACTATGCATTTCAGCAGCCTTTCTTAAAAGGTCTTGCCCTGCAATACATTCGAATTGATTACAACGTTAAACATGGCAATGACTTTGGTGAAGATCGCTTGTTTGTAAACTACACTAAAAAGTTTTAATTATTTTTGATTTAAGTTAAGCGGGCCAATTTTGGTTCGCTTTATTATTTTTGAACCATAAAAAACGCTCTTACGAGCGTTTTTAATGAATCTAGTAACTTAAGCAACGTGCTTTTGCACAACAATCGAGCCTACTGAGTAGCCAGCACCGAAAGATGAAATCACCCCATATTCACCATCATCTACTTCATGGCCTGTACGATGTAAAGCAATAATTACACCTGCTGAAGAGGTATTAGCAAACTCATCTAGAATAATGGGTGCACGGCTTAGATCTGCATCTTTACCAGCCACATATTTCAAGATTAATTCATTCATGTTGGCATTAGCTTGGTGTAACCAGAAACGCTTAATATCGTTTGCAGTTAACTGCATTTTTTCCAACTGGGCATTAATGATTTTTGCCACCAATGGACAAACATCTTTAAAGACTTTACGGCCATCTTGACGGAATAACTTGTCGTCAACGACTGCATCTTCGCTACGGTTTAAGAAACCGAAGTTATTGCGAATGTTGTTTGAAAATTGAGTAAATAAATGAATATCTAAAATTTCAAAACCAGTCTTAGTAGTGGTTTCTTCAATAATAGAAGCGGTCGCAACATCACCAAAAATGAAGTGACAATCACGGTTACGGTAGTCTAGGTGACCAGATGTAATCTCGACATTCACCAATAAAACACGGCGAGCGCCTGAACGAATTGCATCTGCCGCTTGTTTTAAACCAAAAGTAGCAGCTGAACATGCAACGTTCATGTCATAGGCATAACCTTGAATACCAAGTGCTGACTGGATTTCAATTGCTACAGCGGGATAAGCACGCTGCATATTTGAACAGGCCAAAATTACAACATCGATATCTTCAGCAGTTACCCCTGCATTTTCCATTGCCTGTTTTGCAGCAATTACACCCCATTCAGCTTGAAGTGAAAGTTCGTCATTTGAACGTTCAGACAAACGCGGACGTAAACGCGTTGGATCGAGAATACCTGATTTCTCAACAACGTAGCGGCGCTTAATACCAGAAGCTTTTTCAATAAATTCAGCACTAGAACCACGTAATTCTTCTAGTTCACCTGCTGCAATTTTCTCTGCATTCTCTTGGTTATATTGTTCCACATAAGCATTTAAACTGTCGGCCAGTTCTTCATTAGAAATGATTTCTGTTGGGTGAAATAACCCAGTACCTGTGATACGAATGCCCATGTAAAACTCCTAAAAAAATGAATAGGGTCTGTTAATCTTTCATTTATAAATTGCGTTGTAGGCTAAACAAACGCATAAACAAACCCCGATCTATCTTAACTGATTCCCAAACGATCCCATAACTTTTGCAGTCGAGTTGGTGAAATAGGCATCTTGGTTTTCATCGGCTGAGAAAATAAAGAAATGCGAAATTCTTCCAACATCAAATACAATTCTTTGATTCTTGGATCGTTTTTGAATTTAAATACC
The DNA here is from genome assembly GCF_000582255.1 of Acinetobacter sp. 1566109. Taxonomy (NCBI): domain Bacteria; kingdom Pseudomonadati; phylum Pseudomonadota; class Gammaproteobacteria; order Moraxellales; family Moraxellaceae; genus Acinetobacter; species Acinetobacter sp. 1566109. The sequence goes on from NZ_JEYB01000036.1 coordinate 32,220, forward strand.
TTGTCCATCCATGGATCGACATCATCAATAGCGGCATGATCTCGCTGTAGATTATTTGGCAATCGGTCTAAACGCAATAGCAGCGCTTTTAAATAACGCGGATATTCCTGCCAAAGATCGACTGGTTGGCAGTAAACAAAGTTACCAAGTGACATGAGATCTAACTGATCTTCAATATCATCAATACTGCGTCCAAACACATCCGGATCAAGTACTAAAAGCTGACGACGAATTTGCTGCCATTGAATGTAAATATCACTTAACTGCTCAAGTGCTTGCTGACCATAACTCAAAAATTGCTTTTTGACTTGTTCTACAAGTTGATTAAATTCATCAGCATTAATTGGCAAAGTCTTGATTGCCATCTGCAATGTTGCATAGACCAGCATCTGCTCAAGCTTAGCTTTATCGCCTAAAGGTGAATAAGCAAGCGCAAGTGGTTTTGAAATCTGCTTTTTCAACTGGCGAACCAAATCACCAAGCTGCATATGGACCAGACGAATAATACCTTCCCGATGCTGTTTAATCGCCTCTGACTGATCATTAAAGGTTTGTATAACCACACCGGACTCATCTTTCGCTTCAAGTTCAGCAAAAGTTTTGGTTGGTACTAAAGCTTGATATTGTTTAACAACAACACCTGTCACCTTTTGTGAAGCTTCAAAGGTAAAGTTTTCAGGGAAAGTTTTAAACTCGCCTTTTTGCTGTTTTACTGGACGATGAGTTTCAACACGACAGCGAGCTTTCAACTCAGCTAAATCACGGCCTTTGGCAATTAATTTACCTTTTTCATCAATGACCTTAATAAAAGGCACCAAATACGGATCTATTCGTTCAAATGAAAAATCTTTATCGGTAATTTGCTCACCGCGTAAAGCAAATGCAAGATAGCTAAAAATATGCTGTCGCAAATGTACCGCATCTATGCCCTGCATTAGCTTACGAGCTGTGTCAGGAATAGGCACTATATTACGACGTTTATCTTTTGGTAGAGCTTTTAATAGCGCTTCAATTAAATCTAAACGCCAGCCTGGAATACCCCAAGACCAGATGTTTTCATCAACTTGCGGCAATGCCTGTACCGGAATTTGAACCGTTGCTCCATCTTCATCATGATTTGGGTCAAATCGATAAGTAGTTGCCAAACGTAACTGACCATTATGTAAATGATCAGGGAATTGCTGCGTGGTCGGACGATCATTGAGCCAAAGCGCATCATCTTCTACATATAAATAACGCGGATTTTTTGCTTCTACCGTTGCACGCCAGTCTTCAAAACTACGGCGACTTGCGATTTCTTCAGGTATTTTAGAGGCATAGAACTGATAAATCGTTTCTTCATCGACCACTAAATCGCGGCGACGTAATTTATCTTCAACTCGCTCTACTTCTTCAAGTTTAAGCAAGTTATGTTTTAAAAATGGTGGAACTGTCCCCAGATTTCCTGTGGTTAATGCATCACGTAAGAAAATCTCATGTGCAGCAGGTTGATCAACTTTCTCAAAATTAATCAAACGCTTCGGTTCAATAATTAAACCAAACAATGAAATTTGTGCATAAGCATTTACAATACCGGCTTTTTTAGACCAATGCGGCTCAAAATAGTGGTATTTCAATAAGTCGCGTGCAGCAAGCAAAATCCATTCAGGATCAATTTTTGCTAATGTACGTAAATAGACCTGAGAGGTTTCCACCATCTCAAAAGCCATCACCCACGCAGTATTGGTTTTATGCAACGTACTCGCAGGGAAAACTTTAGCCTTTTGCTGACGCACTGCCATAAAGGTATTACGTTCATCAGTTTTATTGGCAATGAACGATAATAAACCGGTCAGCAACGCACGGTGCAAGTTTTCATAGTTTGCAGGTTTTTCATTAAAACTAAGTTTTAAACCTTCGGCCAGCTCGACCAACTGCTGGTGTGTCTGTTTCCATTCACGTAACCGTAACCAGCTTAAGAAATGCTGCTTAGCAAATTGACGACGCTTGTTTTCCGACATCCCTGCTTCACCTTTAGGATTTAAAGTATCCCAAAGTTTTAAATAAAACAGAAAGTCAGAATCAGCCTCTTTAAATAAGGCATGCTTTTGGTCAGCCTGCATCTGTTTATCGGCTGGGCGCTCACGTGGGTCTTGCACTGCAAGTGCACTCACCACCACCAAAATTTCCTTAAGCACACCAAAATGAGCTCCCCCCACAATCATACGTGCGAGTCGAGGGTCAATCGGCATACGGGCCATCATTTGACCGACTTTAGTAAGTTCGTTTTTCTTCTCGTTTAGCGCACCTAATTCAATGAGTAGCTTACGACCATCATTGACTAGACGGAAATCTGGCGGCTCAATGAAATCGAAGTTTTCTAACTCACCTAAGCCTAAGCTCTGCATTTGCAGAATTACCGATGCCAAATTGGTTCGCTTAATTTCAGGTTCGGTAAATTCAGGACGGCTTAAAAAATCTTCTTCGCTATATAAACGAATACAAACGCCCGGAGCAATACGACCACAACGCCCTTTACGTTGATTGGCCGCAGCCTGCGAAATTGCCTCAATTGGTAAGCGTTGCACACGTGAACGGTAGTTATAACGAGATATACGTGCAAAGCCGCTATCAATCACATAGCGAATATTAGGAACCGTCAATGCAGTTTCTGCAACGTTGGTGGCAATAATAATACGGCGGCCCTTTCCACTTGGGCTAAAAATCTTTTGTTGCTCTGAAACGGCTAAGCGTGCATACAAAGGTAAAATTTCGGTATGCCTTGGCCCATATTTTTGCAAAGTTTCCTGTAATTCTCGAATTTCTTGTTCAGTACTTGAGAAAATCAGAATATCTGCATGTTCTGGATGGCCTTTTTCTTCAGCATCGGCAAAGCATTCTTCTACAGCTTGTACGACTGCACGCGGAAGATTTTCTTCAAAATCGTCGAACTCGTCATCATCACTACCGCCAATATTCATCTCTGAAATTGGGCGATAACGTACTTCGACCGGATAGCTACGACCTTCTACCTCAAAAATAGGCGCATCATTAAAGTAATTACTAAAACGATTTACATCTAAAGTTGCCGAGGTCACGATGACTTTTAAATCTGGGCGTTTTGGCAACAATTGCTTTAAATAGCCCATAATAAAATCAATATTGAGTGAGCGCTCGTGCGCTTCATCAATAATGATGGTGTCATATTTGGACAGAAAACGGTCATTGCCTAACTCGGCAAGTAAAATACCGTCAGTCATTAACCTTACAATCGAATCTTGTGAACCTTGTTCATTGAAACGGATTTTAAAGCCAATTGACTCGCCAAGCTTTTCGCCGACTTCTTCTGCAATACGCTGCGACACACTACGTGCAGCTAAACGACGTGGCTGGGTATGGCCAATCATACCGGTCAAACCACGCCCTGCTAACATTGCAATTTGAGGAAGCTGAGTAGTTTTCCCTGAGCCTGTTTCACCTGCCACAATAATGACCTGATGCTTTTGAATCGCCTCAATTAAACAGTCAGCATATTTGGTAACAGGTAAGTCCTGATTTAATTTGATTTTCGGTAAACGTTCATAACGCTGTCTAACTTTTGCATTAGACTGTTCAAATAATTTTTCAATCTCTGAAGTATTGGCTTTTTTATCTTTACGCAAACGATTTAAACGGTAACGATCTCTCGCCATCACCCATTGATCTATATTTAAACCATTCAGCACAGATAAATTTTCCTGAAAATTCAACAATCCTCTATTTTACGCTTTAATGCCCCTCAGGTAAAACAGTTGGTTTTTTATATATTTTTAATTTTTTAAAATTTTACCCTTGAATTTTATCTAGATAGACTTCATGTTGTTAGGCAAGTTTCTTTTACTATAACTGTCATTTGATTTACATGTTTTTGCAGTCAAATCGAATACAGTATTTGGGGACTTAAAATCGGAAATTTTCCACTTATTCAATTTTCCGATTTTAGTCATGTAAAAATACTATTTCCCCAATAAAGAATTTTTATTTATTCTACATCTCGTAAACAAGTTTAAATATAAACCTCAATCATGGAGACAATGATGAGCTTGATTAATACTGAAGTTAAACCATTCCAAGCAACTGCTTACCACAACGGCCAATTTGTTGAAGTTAACGAAACTAACCTTAAAGGTAAATGGTCTGTTGTATTCTTCTATCCAGCTGACTTTACTTTCGTTTGTCCTACTGAGCTTGAAGACTTAGCTGACAACTATGCTGAATTCCAAAAATTAGGCGTGGAAATCTACGGTGTTTCTACTGACACTCACTTCACTCACAAAGCTTGGCACGACACTTCAGACGCGATCAAGAAAATTCAATACCCATTAGTTGGCGATCCAACTTGGACTCTTTCTAAAAACTTCGACGTTTTAATTGAGTCTGAAGGTTTAGCTGACCGTGGTACTTTCGTTATCGATCCAGAAGGTAAAATCCAAATCGTTGAAATCAACGCTGGCGGTATCGGTCGTGACGCATCTGAACTTCTTCGCAAAGTAAAAGCTGCTCAATACGTACACTCTCACCCAGGTGAAGTTTGCCCAGCTAAATGGAAAGAAGGTGAAGCTACTCTTGCTCCATCTATCGACCTAGTTGGTAAAATCTAATCTCTCTTAGATTTTAAAAACTCGAAGAACCATCCTTTATCGGATGGTTCTTTTGTTTTGAATAAGCACATCACATTTTCTACTGATACTTTTACAATTCTGCCCTTCCCCGTTACTTAAACATTGAGTAATGTCAAATAAACAACTAGTTAATTTTTGAGTAAGTTTGATATGAAATAAAGGGGTGCATTTATGGTGAATACAGCGGTCGTCACTTCATGGAAATATAATGCTACATCGCGTCATTTAAAAATCTTTTATAGCGACGGTTCTGGAGATCTATATCATCCTGTCCCTGAGTTTGTTTATGACAACTTATTACGTTCAACAGACAAAGCTGCTTTTGTACATAAATATTTAGAATTTAATTTGCACTTTACTCGACTTTCTTTGGTGATTGCCTCATAACAACTATAAAAAAGGCCTGCTCAAAACAGGCCGCGACTGGAATATGAAATTATTTCAGTAAAACTATTTTGTGACCACTAAACATAAACCTGCACCTACAGGCAAAATACTACTCATAAAATCTGCATCCTTTTTAATCAAAGATAAAAAAGGATTTACTTCTGCTGCATGAGATATCACATTATCAACCACTAAAACACCACCTTTAGGCTTAATTAATCGTTTTAAATCTGGCCAATAACTTTCATATACATCACGTTCAGCATCTAACAAAATAAAATCGAATGTTTCTTTTGCTTCTTTTAAGTAATCGGCTGCATCTCCTACCCAAAATTGAACAATTTCGCTGAGCTCTAACTCAGCTACATGGCGTTTTGCCTCTGCACTTCGTTTTTCATCGATTTCAACTGTGGTCACCTGCCCTCCAGTTGCCTGAGCAGCTTCAGCTAACCATAAAGTTGAATAACCTGTCGAAGTGCCAATTTCTAAAATAGTTTTGGCTTGCTGCATACGAATAAATTGTGAGAGTAATTTTGCAGACTCTACTTCAATATTGCGATATCGCTGTAAACGATCAGGCTGCTGTGAGTCATGCTGTTTAAAGGTGTCATATAAATCAGCAACTCTTTGTAAGAAAATAGTATTTGGCATCTATTTTACTCCTTCTTTATATGACAGCTGTTTTAGTTAAGTATTTTGGATTAATTTAAAACGCGGTACGACACTACCATCACTCATTTGGACGGTTTCAGTAAACATATCAAGTGGTCGAACCCAAGTTGAATAATCACCATATAAACATTGATAAACGACCAATTCCTCTTCAGTTTCACTGTGTTTTGCTACAGAAAAAACTTGATAGAGATTACCTTTATAATGCTGATAAATACCGCGTTGCAATGACATGAAACTACCTTTTAATGTTATGACATAAAATCTTTACAGCCATATAACATATATAAATTTTCAAACACTTTCACTTTTAAATACCGCAAAAGTAAAAATGAGATTGAGATTCTCTTTTTAATATTTTCAACTCATGCCTAAATCAAACAAACATTCAAAAAACCGATCAAATACATAAAAACATACTGTTTTACCTATTCATTGTTTTCACGTACTATGCATCTATTGAAAGAATTTGGATGCATTGGAGTAAAAACAGATGTTAGATCTAAACATTAAAACTCAATTAAAAGCTTACCTAGAACGTTTAGAAAGTCCAATCGAATTAGTTGCTGCTTTGGATGAATCAGATAAAGCTGCCCAAATTAAAGAATTAGTAACTGAAATCGCTGAGCTTTCTGACAAGGTAACAGCCCGTTTTGACGGTAACAATACACGTCGTCCAAGCTTTGGTGTGGCTAAAGCAGGTGAACAGCCTCGTGTATTCTTTGCAGGCTTACCAATGGGCCATGAGTTTACATCTTTGATCTTGGCACTGTTACAAGTGTCTGGCTATGCACCTAAAGTGTCGGATGAGGTTTTAAATCAAATTAAAGGTTTAAACCTCAAAGCCAACTTTGATGTATTCGTATCACTTAGCTGTCATAACTGTCCTGACGTGGTACAGGCGCTTAACCTGATTGCCATTTATAACCCGAACACTACGGCAACCATGATTGATGGTGCATTCTTCCAAGACGAAGTGGAACAACGCAAAATCATGGCTGTGCCAATGGTGTTCCAGGACAATGAACACAT